>NZ_SRLV01000067.1:0-48338 GCF_006518205.1 Myxococcus sp. CA005
CGACGGGCGGCGGCGGGCGGGGCGCCTGCGCCGCCTGCGTCCAGTTGGCCTCCGCATCGCGCATGCGGCGCGACAGGAAGTCGAAGATCTCCGCCGACACCTTCTTCAGCTCCGGATGCGTGTCCGGGGACACGTGGTCCGGCGTGAAGCGCCTGGCCATGCGGAAGTAGGCCAGACGCAGCTCGTCCAGGCTGGCGGTGGGCTTGAGGCCAAAGACTTCGTGGGCCGGCAGGCTCTGCATGGCGCGCATCTGCGCGCGCAGGCGCTCGGCTTGCTGCAGCTCCAGGGAGGGCGTGGGGCGCGCGCTGGCGAACAAGTCGCTCAGCTCGGGCAGCTCCGGCAGGGCGACCCAGTTCGTCCCGTCCCGCGAGGCGCGCACCGCGGCCTTCAAGCGTCCGGAGGAAATCAGTTCCCGGAGGGCCTGGAGCGCCAGGGGCCCCAGCACACGTCCGAGATGGTCCGCGACCCAGTAACCGACAGCAGAAGACGACACGAAAACACCCCGGGGGTCAGTGAGCCAACGCCTGGCGCACGGCCGAGGCGATCTCGAGCGGATGGAAGGGCTTGCCCACGAAGCCCACGGCGCCCGCCGCCATGGCCTGCTCCACGACGGGCTCCGCGTCCATGCTGCTGATGACCAACACACGCGTGGTGGGCGACACCGCCTTGATGGCGCCCAGGACCTCCAGTCCACTCTTCTTCGGCATGAACAGGTCCAGGAACATCACCGCGGGTTTCTCCCGCGCGGCCACGGCCAGGCCTTCCTCACCGTCCGCAGCCTCGAGCAGCCGCAGCTCGATGCCCGTGTCGGCGATGACGTCCTTGAGGATACGGCGCACGAAACTGTCGTCATCGACGAGCAGCAGGGTCGGGGTGTCGGACATGGCTCCGGATGATACTTGGACCGCGCAACATCCGCGCGGGGACATGGCACGCCTGCCCGCCTTTTTGGGTTAAGGGGTGGGCATGTCCACCGACAATGCTCTCTCACACTTCGAGTCGAAGAAGCAGACGTACCTGGAGGACCTCAAGTCCCTGGTCCGCATTCCCAGTGTCTCATTTCCTGGCTTCGATGCGACGCAGGTACGACGCAGCGCGGAAGCGACTGCACGGCTGTTGAAAGACCGTGGTTTTGAAAACGTTCAGCTACTCGAAATCGAGGGCACGCACCCCTACGTCTATGGCGAGGTGCTCAAGGCGCCGGGCAAGCCCACGCTGCTGCTCTACGCTCACCATGACGTGCAGCCCGCGGGTGACGAGGCCGCGTGGAAGAGCCCTCCGTTCGAGCCGGTGGAGCGCGACGGCCGGCTGTACGGCCGCGGCTCGGCGGACGACAAGGCGGGCATCGTCGTGCACACGTCCGCGGTGGAGTCGTGGCTGAAGGGCGCGGGAGCGTTGCCGCTCAACGTGAAGGTCATCATCGAGGGCGAGGAGGAGATTGGCAGCAACTTCCTGGGCGCCTTCCTCCAGGAGCACGCGGCGCTCCTGAAGGCGGATGCCATCGTCCTCACCGACACGTCCAACTTCGATACCGGCCTGCCGTCCATCACTACCGCGCTGCGCGGGCTCGTCACGGTGGACGTGGAGGTGCGGGCGCTGCGGCAGGCGGTGCACTCGGGCATGTGGGGCGGGCCGGTGCCGGACCCCGTCATGGCGCTGTGCCGGATGCTGGCCACGCTGACGCACGCGGATGGCTCCATCGCCATTGAAGGCATCCGCGAGCGCGTGAAGCCGCTGACGGACGGAGAGCGCCAGAGCATCGAATCCCTGCCCGGAGACGAGGCGCACTTCCGCGCGCAGTCGGGCCTTCTGCCGGGCGCGCAGGTGCTGGGAGGCGGGGCGCATCCGTGGGAGATGAACTGGCGTCAGCCGAGCATCGCCATCAATGCCATCCAGGCCAGCAGCCGCAAGGACGCGCGCAACATCATCTGTGATTCGGCCTGGGCGCGGGTGGGCATCCGCATCGTCCCGGACCTGGAGGCGCGCGACGTGGAGCAGCGCCTGAAGGAGCACCTGCGCAAGGTGTGCCCGTGGGGTTTGGAGGTCCACTTCGACACGGAGGGTGCGTCCGGTTGGTGGTACACGGACCCGTCCCACCCCGCGTTCCAGGCGGCCTTCCGCGCGCTGGAGAAGGGCTACGGCACGAAGGCGGTCGCCATTGGCTGCGGCGCCTCCATTCCCTTCGTGGAGCCCTTCGCGAAGGAGCTGGGCGGCGTGCCCGCGCTGCTCATCGGCGTGGAGGACCCGTACACCTATGCCCATTCGGAGAATGAAAGCCTGCACCTGGGCGACTGGGAGAAGTCCATCCGCAGCGCCATCCACCTCTACGCGGAGCTGGCCGAGGCCCTGAGCGCGCGGAAGGCTTGAGCACCCCGTGACTCCGGGGCCCTGGTCTCGTTGAATCAGGGGCTTGATGTATCGTCAGCGTGGTGTCAGGAGCGCTTGGGATGCATGGGGCGAACGCGGAGTTCTTCGAGTGGGTGTTGCAGGCCGCTGGCGAGCCATCCTCCGCTCGCCTCCGTGCGGCGCCGAGTGCCAGGGAGGCCGTGGACCGCGCCGTCTCCCTGGCCGCCGCCCTCCAAGCCGCCGCGCCCGAGTCCAAGGCCTTCGCTCACCACCTGGGGACGCTGCTTTCGCGAGCGGTGGACCCGGTGCTCTCGCTGGAGCGACTGCATGCCAGGGACGTCGCGCTCGCGCTCTCCTGCGCGCAGGGACTGCCAGCGGCTCGTGCGCTCCTGGAGCAGGAGGTTCTCCTCAAGTTGCGCGTCCCCCTGGCGCGCATCCACCCCTCGCCGGTGTTCGCGGACGAGGTGTTGCAAGCGCTCCGGGCCAACCTCCTGATGCCTCGCGCGGAGGCTCCGTCCCGGTTGCTCGGCTACGCGGGCGCGGGCCCGCTGCTGCACTGGGTGAGCATCTCCGCGACAAGGCTCGCGCTGCGGATGCGCAAGGCGCTGGGAGAAGCGTCCCACGTCGAGGCCGAGGTGCTCGCCGAACACCCCGCGCCGGGCGGCCTGGAGCTGGGCTTCGTGCGGGAGGAGGCACGGGGGCATGTGCGCGCGGCCTTCGTCCGGGCGGTGGCCTCGCTGGACGATGAAGACCGGGAGTTGCTGCGGCTGCACTTCGTCGAGCGCCTCTCCCTGGAGCGCATGGGC
This sequence comes from Myxococcus sp. CA005, assembly GCF_006518205.1. Taxonomy (NCBI): domain Bacteria; kingdom Pseudomonadati; phylum Myxococcota; class Myxococcia; order Myxococcales; family Myxococcaceae; genus Myxococcus; species Myxococcus sp. CA005. The sequence goes on from NZ_SRLV01000067.1 coordinate 3,153, forward strand.
GCCCTGTTCGACCTGCACAAGTCCACCCTCTCACGCCGGCTCACCGCGGTGCAGTCGCTGCTGGAGAAACGGACGCGGCGCGCGCTCGCTGAACGCCTGTCGTTGCCCGAGCCGGAAGTGGACAGCGTGATGCGCGCCATCCATGGACGGTTGGACTTGAGCCTCTCGGGCCTGCTGGAGGGGCGCGAGTGAGCTGCCCGGATGAGAACGCGCTTTCGGGGTTCGCGAACGGCGCGTTGGACCCCGAGGGCATGACGACGGTGCGCCAGCATGTCTCCGCCTGCTCGGAGTGCCGGAGCGTGCTCGCCGCGCTGGGGGGGCTGGAGAGTCCTCCCCCGTTGGTCGACACGGGGCTGCTCGTCTCCGGTGCGCGGGTGGGACGGTACGTGGTGCTCGGGTTGCTCGGCGAAGGTGGCATGGGGCGCGTCCATGCGGCCTATGACCCGGAGCTGGACCGCAAGGTGGCGCTGAAGCTGCTGAACCTCGCGAGGCTTGGGGAGGACTCGCTGGCCCAGGCACGTCAGCGATTGGAGCGCGAGGCCCGCACGATGGCCCGCCTGTCGCATCCCCATGTCGCCCAGTTGCATGACGTGGGCGAGTTCCAGGGACAGCTCTTCCTGGTGATGGAGCTCGTCGAGGGCGGCACGCTCCGGCGGTGGCTGGCGGAGAAGCCGCGCACGCGCCGGGAAATCCTGGCGCGCTTCACCCAGGCGGCGGATGGGCTCGCGGCCACGCACGCGCTGGGCATCATCCACCGCGACTTCAAGCCCGACAACGTCCTGCTGACGCGCGACGGTCAGGTGCGCATCACCGACTTTGGCCTGGCCAACGCCGCGGTGGGAATGGGGCCTCCTCGGGAGGATGCGGCCATCGACTCCTGCGAGGCGCCACTCACCGTCACTGGCGCGTTCCTGGGGACGCCCGCCTATGGCGCGCCGGAGCAGCTTCGCGGAGAGCGGGGAGATGCCCGTTCGGACCAGTTCGCCTTCTGCGTCGCGCTCTACGAGGCGCTCAACGGGCAGCGGCCCTTCGCGGGTGCCACGCGCGAGGAGCTCCTGGCATCCATGCAGCGCCAGGAGGTGCGGCCGGAGCAGCGGGGCGTGCCCTCGTGGCTCAAGGCCGTGGTGCGGCGGGGCCTCTCCGTGGACCCGTCGCGGCGCTTCGAGTCCATGCAGGTGCTGCGAGCCCGCCTCGCGCGGGAGGTGGGGGCCTGGAAGCGCAGCGCGGCCACGGCGGTGCTCGCGGGAGGACTGGTGGGCCTGGGGTTCCTCGTGCTGGGGCCTTCCGCGGCGGCGCCGAGCGAAGTCTGCCAGGGCAGTGAACGGCACCTCGAGGGCATCTGGGACGCGTCCGTGCGTGAGTCCACGCGTCAGGCCTTTCTGGGGACGGGAGACCCCGCGGCCGAGGCCTCGTTCCAGGCCGTGGCCTCCACGCTGGAGCAGTGGACGCAGGACTGGACGCGCGCGCATCAGTCCGCGTGCGAGGCGACGCGTGTCTTCGGCGAGCAGTCGGAAGCGGCGCTGGGGCTGCGGATGACGTGCCTGGACCAACGGCTGGGAGAGCTGTCGCGGCTGACGGCGGCGCTCCAGGGCGCGGACGCGCGGACGGTGGAGCGGGGCTTCGCGCTGGGGGCCTCGCTCGGCGGCGTGGGCGGGTGCGCGGACGTGCGCACGTTGCAGGAGGCCGTGTCTCCGCCGGAGGACCCGAAGGCGCGTGTGGAGGTGGACGCGGTGCGCGCGGAGCTCGCGCGGGCGAACGCGAAGAGGCTCGCGGGGCATACCCCCGAGGGCCTGCGAATCGCGCTTGCCGCCCGAGCGCGTGCGCTCGCCACCCATCATCGGCCGCTGGAAGCCGAGGCGCATCACCTCTGCTCGCGATTGCAGGAGGACGCGGGGGCATTCGAGGACGCGCGCGAGTCCCTGGTCCAGGGTGCTCTGGCGGCCGAGGCAGGGCGGCATCTGGGCGTGCTCGCGCGGGTGCTGCACTTCCAGGCCTGGCTGCATGGGTACGGAATGGGACGGCCCCAGGAGGCATGGCCCTTCCTCCATCGCGCCCGGGCCCTGGCGGAGACGCTGCGAGACGCCGAGCTGGACATCCTGCTGGACCAGGTGCAGGCGGAGCTCCTGGAGCAGGAGGGCCGCTTCTCGGAGGCCGAGTCGCTGCTCCGTGCCTTGCTGGAAACCGCCAGCGCCCGGGGCCAGACGTTCACGCGCGCGGAGCTGAACGGCCGGCTGGGATTGCTGGCTCGGCAACAGGGACGGTTGCTGGAGGCGAAGCGTTGGCAGGAGGAGGCGCTGCGCGTCCATGAGAAGCACTTCGGGCCGGCGCACCGGGACACGGGACGGGCCCTGTCGAACCTGGGGGGCACGCTGGCCCTTCTGGGGGAGCTATCGAGCGCCGAGGCCGTCCTCAAGCGGGCGCTGGGCATCCTTCGCCAGACGCTGGGTTCGGAGAACCTGTCGGTGGCCCGGACCTTGTCCAACCTGACCCTCGTCTACGTCGAGTGGGGGCATGCGGCCCAGGCGCGGGAGGCCGCGGAGGAGAGCTGGGCCGTGGCGCTCAAGAGCGTGGCCGCCGACAGCCCGGTGTTGATAGGGGTGAAGTCGAATCGGCTGGGGGTGCTGGGCGAGCAGGGCGAGCGTTTGCCGGAGCTGGAGTATGCCCGAGGCCTCCTGGCGCATCGCGAGCGTGCCTATGGCGCCACCCACCCTGAGGTGGCGCTGGATGCGCACGAGGTGGGCCGGCTGTTGCGTCTCCTGGGGCGTCCGGACGAGGCCCGTGGCTTCCACGCTCGCGGCGTCTCGCTCCAGCGGCCCCTGGCCGACAAGGGAGAGATGGATGGCTCGGGACTGCGCTACATGGCGGATGCCCTCCTCTTTCTCGGGCAGGTGGACGAGGCCCGTCGTCATGTGGACCAGGCGCTCGTGGCCATGGAGCGGGACCTGGGGCCTTCGTCGTCCGAGCGCATCGAGGCGCTGCTGGTGCTGGGGGACGTCCATCTCGCGCGAGGTCAGCCCGCCGAGGCCCTGGCGCCACTGCGGACCGCGCTGGCGGACCTCACGGCCCGGCAGGTGGTCTCCGCCCGCGTTCCCAGGCTGCGCCGCCGGCTCGCGCGGGCGCTTCGGTTGACGGGCGCGGTGGAAGAGGCCTGCGGAGAGGCCCGCCGCGCCTGGGAGGAGCTGTCCGTGTGGCGCAAGGCCTATGTCCAGGAGACGGCGGACGCGCGGACCGAGCTGGGGCACTGTCGCGGATGACAATCGATTGCATGGAGGAGCGCTGCCCTCGCGCCGGGGCGCGCTAGGGGGAGGTGTCCAGGTACGCGCGATGGCTGTTGGAGAACTCGAAGTTCGTGAACGCGTCCCAGTTGATGGACCAGGTCATCAGGCCCTTGAAGCCGGGGTAGCCGGCGGGGTTGCGCAGCACGTAGGTTCCGCCGAAGGACTGTCCCTTGAGCAGGTAGTCGAGCGCCTTGTGCACGTTGGCCGGCGTCGTGTACCCGCCGCCCGCCGCCTGCGGTGACGACGGCAGGCCGATGAGTACCTGGTCCGGCCGCAGCCCCGGGAACATCGCGCCGGTGTTGCCGCCGACGGGGAACCCCTGAAGCATCATCTCCGCCATGGCCACGTGGAAGTCCGGCGTGCTCTGCGCGTAGGCCCGGCCGTCGAGCGCCATGACGGTGCCGGTGTTGTAATGCTGCACGTGCAGGTACGCCAGTCTGTCTCGCAGCGCGTGGATGACGGGCAGGTACGCGCCCCAGGGACCGCCGTACGCGGCCATGCCGCCTTGGACGTAGGCCGTCTCGGGCGCCATGGTGAGGATGAAGCCCGGGCCGTTCTGGTTGAGGAGCTGGCGCGTGGCCTGGATGATGTTGACGATTCGCGGCGTGGTGGGGTTGCGGAAGTCGGTGTCGCCGCCGTTGAGTGACAGCGAGCTGCCCTCCAGGTCCAAATCCAACCCGTCGAAGCCGTAGGTGTCGATGAGGGCCTGCATGGTGGTGGCGAAGTCCTGCCGCGCGGTGGCGTCATCCAGGTGGACGGTGCCATTCGCGCCGCCAATGGAGATGAGCACCTTGCGGCCCTGGCTCTTGAGCAGGGCGATGTCCGCCTTGAAGTCCGCGACGCTGGCGTTGTACGGCGTGAAGGCCATGCGTCCGGAGCCCGGGCCACCCACGGGCTCGGCGAAGGCGACCTGGATGACGTTGAACTTCGCGGAGACGTCCCGCAGCCGGATGTTCGTCGAGCCGTTGTCGAAGTTGTGCCAGTAGCCCACGATGATTTTGTTCCCCACGGGCTGCGTCCCCGTCGTCGTCGCGGAGACGCTATTGCTCGCCGCCGAGCGGTTGCCCGCGGCATCCCGCGCCTTCACGGTGAAGGCGTAGGTCGTGTTCGCGGCGAGGCCCGTCACCGTGGCGCTGGTGGCGCCCGAGGTGGTCGCGGACGCGGACGCGCTCCCGTTGACGAAGATTTCGTAGCCGGTGACGCCCACGTTGTCAGTGGACGCGCCCCAGGACAGCGACACGCTGCTGTTGCTCACGCCAGTGGCGCGCAGGGCGCTGGCGGCGGAGGGCGGCACGGTGTCGGGCGCGGGGCGCGGGGAGGTCGTCACGCTGTGCGCGCTGCTTGCCGCCGAGTGGTTGCCCGCGGCGTCGCGCGCCCTCACGGTGAAGGTGTACGTGGTGTTCGCGGCCAGGCCCGTCACCGTGACGTGGGTGGCGCCCGCCGTCGACGCGGAGGCGGACGTGCCCGCGTTGGTGAAGACCTCGTAGCCGGTGACGCCCACGTTGTCCGTGGACGCGTCCCAGGACAGCGACACGCTCTCATGCGTCTTCGCGGTGGATGTGAGCGACGGCGGCGCGGAGGGCGCCTGGGTATCCGGCGGCGGATTCCCTGTCCGCTCCAGCCAGAGCGCCGGGGCGTTGGGCGGCTCCCATCCGACGAGGGACTGGTGCGACTGGCGGCAGTCGTAGCCCTTGCCTCCGTGGGAGACGATGTCGCCCACGGTGTACGAGGTGTTGGGCGCCCACGCGCCCCGGTCCGCCGCCAGGACATACGCGGGGTGCAGGAAGCTGAGCAGGGTGGTGAGGACCACCAGGGCGGCGAGGCCCGTTCGGTGGAGGTGTCCAGGAAGCTGCATGGCGTCTGCCTTTCGGCTGGGGGAGAAGCTCCACCCCTCAGAGAGAGGCTCCGCCTGTTTTTCGGGTCAAAACCGGAAAATCCTGGCGGTTCGGCGATTTCCCCTGGATTCGGGCGGCGCTTCGCTGGTGTCCTCGAGGCTGGGTTTCAAGAGCCTGTGCTTCCTGGAGGGGAGAGACCGCGTGGACGCTGTGGATACGAGGCTGGTCGCCAGCTACGCGGTCGCCATCACCTTCGACGTGCTGATGCCGGTGGGCATGGTGCTGTGGGCGCGCCGGCGGCTGGGCGTGGCCTGGAAGGTGGTGGGTTGGGGCGCGGCGGCGTTCGCGCTGTCGCAGTTGTTCACCCGGCTGCCCATGGTGCAGGTGGCGCAGTACTTCATGCGCGACGCGCTGAAGACGTCCTCGGTGCTTCTGGGTGTCTGGATTGTCGTGCTGTCCCTCACCGCGGGCCTCTTCGAGGAGACGGCGCGGCTGTGGGCCTTCCGCAAGCCGCTGAAGGACTTCCGCCGTTGGCGCGACGCGGTGGGCTTCGGCGTGGGCCACGGCGGCCTGGAGTCGGCGCTGCTGGTGGGCGGGCTGACGGCGCTGGGGCTCGTCAACGTCATCGCCCTGTCCAAGTTGGACCCCTCCACCTTGCCGCTGAAGCCGGAGCAGGTGGCGCAGGTGGTGGAAGCCAAGGCCACCATCGCCGCGCTGGACTGGTGGATGCCGCTGCTGGGGGCCTACGAGCGGCTGGGCTCCATGGTGGTGCACATCGCGCTGTCGGTGGTGGTGCTCCAGCGCTTCATCCGTGGCGAGGTGAAGTGGTACTGGCTCGCGGTGGGCGCCCACGCCTTCTTCAACGCGCTGACGGTGGTGGTGGGGAAGCTGGCCACCGCGGCGTGGGGACCGCAGGCAGGGGCGTTCGCGGGCGAAGCCATGGTGACGGTGGCCGCGCTGGTGAGCCTGTGGGTCATCCTCTATTTCCGCCGCGTGGACGCGGAGCGCGACACGGCGGCGGTTCCGGCACGGGAGTGAGCAGGCGCTCTAGCGCCCGCGGAAGCGGTCCGTGGCATCCACCAGCGCGGAGGTGTTGCCCGGCTCGTTCGCGGAGTGCCCCGCGTCGGACACCATGACGAACTCCGCCTCCGGCCACGCCTTGTGCAGGGCCCAGGCGCTCTCTGGGGGGCACACCACGTCATAGCGCCCCTGGACGATGACGGCGGGGATTTTGCGGATGCGGTGCACGTCGTCGAGCAGTTGGGTGTCGCTGCGCAGGAAGCCCCGGTTGACGAAGTAGTGGCATTCGATGCGGGCGAAGGCGAGCGCGAAGGTGTCCCCGCTGTTGCGCGCCACCAGCTCCGCGTTGGGGTACAGGCAACTGGTGCGTCCTTCCCACACGCTCCACGCGCGCGCGGCCTCCTGCTGCGCCTTCACGTCGGAACCCATCAGCCGGCGGTGGTAGGCCGCCAGCAGGTCCCCACGCTCCTCGAGAGGAATGGGCTCCAGGTAGTACTCCCACGCATCCGGGAAGAGGGCGCTGGCGCCTCGCTGATAGAACCAGTCAATCTCCTGCTTGCGGAGCAGGAAGATGCCGCGCAGCACCAACTCCGAGACGCGCTCGGGATGTGTCTGGGCATAGGCCAGGGACAAGGTGCTGCCCCATGAGCCGCCGAAGAGCTGCCACCGGGAGATGTCCAGGAACTCGCGCAGCCGCTCCATGTCGGCCACCAGGTCCCAGGTGGTGTTCTCCTCCAGGCTCGCGTGTGGGGTGCTGCGTCCGCAGCCGCGCTGGTCGAACAGGATGATTCGGTACGCGGTCGGGTCGAAGAAGCGGCGCTGGCGCGGGTCCGTTCCTCCGCCCGGCCCCCCGTGGACGAAGAGCACCGGCTTGCCCTCCGGATTGCCGCTCTCCTCGAAGTACACCTCATGCCCACCGGAGACGCGCAGGCGTCCGGTGCGGTAGGGCTCCAGGGGCGGGTACAGCGAACGCAGCGGCCGGTTGGACACGGACACGGGGCAGGCCTTCCGTAGCGGTGGGAGCGGCCGACCCTAACAGGGGCCCCGCCGTGGGCCTTCCGTCCGTCGGTGGCAGGGCGTCTGGAGTGTGCGGCGGACTTCCTGCCCGGAGGGCGCTCTGTCAGGCAGGCCACGGACGATGTGACGGCGAGTTCACCGCGCCGCAACGCGGGCTTCGCGGACGGGGTGGAGACTGCCGGTTGTCTCCCACACCCCACGGAGCACGCCATGAACATCGCTTCGCTCATCCGTCCTGCGACTTCTCCTCACACGCCCGCGCCGCGCCGGCTGCGGCTGGTCCGCGTGCAGGCCACCGTCCTCGCGCAGGGCGCGGTGGGCGCCATGAAGGACGGCGTGAAGGCCTTCCGCCACATGTGCGACGTCCTCACGGGAGGCTATGCCCAGGCCCGGCACTGAGCCAGGCCCTGCGTCTTCCGGCCCCGGGGAGTCAGGGGCCGGGTGCTTCACTCAGGAGGGCGCGCCCGGGCGCGGGCCGGTTCCCGGGCTCGAAGGCGCGTCCTCCTCCGGAGGCGGGGGTGGAACGCCCTTGCCCGCGGGAGCCACCACCCGCACCTCGGTGCGCTCGTCGAGCGCGAGCCCGTCACCCTTGGGCTCCGTCTCCGTCACGGAGATGACGTCGCCCCGGTTCAGCTTGAGGAAGCGCTCGTTGCGCTCGTTGCGGTGGCGCTCCTGCATCGCCAGGCCCACGCGGCCCTCGGGGCCACAGCCGATGTAGCGGTGCCGGCCCTTGCCCTCCAGGGGCTCGGAGACGATGCGGAACAGCCGCCCGGGCGTCAGCTCCGGCCACGCCTCGTCCTTGGGGGCCAGCACCAGGTAGCTCATCTTCAGCGATTCCTTGTGCAGGCTCGCCGCGCGCGCCAGCTCCTCCACCACGCGAGGCATGGGCCAGGCGCGCTCGGCGTGGCACCAGTCCGTCTCCTTCACCAGGGCGGGGCAGGGGCCGCGGTACATGCAGGGCGCGCGGACGGCGTAGCCCTTGGCCACCATGGCGTCGCGCACGTGCAGCAGGCCGCGGCTCGTCTCGCGCAGCGCGGGCTCCATCACCAGCAGGCTGCCGCCGCGCTTCACCTTCGCCAGAATCGTCTCCAGCAGCGCGGCGCGGGGGGCCGTGGCCGCGTCTCCCGTGCCGTACAGCTCGTTGACGACGTGGCCCATCGTAATCAGGTCGAACTGGCCGTCGGGCAGCGTGGCGCCCTTCTTCGTCGGGTCCCAGTCGCGGGTGGCCAGGGCCTCACCGGCCTCGGCGGCCAGGTTTCGCGCCAGGGTGAGGGCGGCCTTGCTGCGGTCGGCGGCGGTGACCTGGCCCCCGCCCGCGTCCAGGGCGGCGAAGGCCACCGGGCCCGGACCGCTGCCCAGGTCCAGCACCTGCCGGGGGCGGTTCGGCAGCTCACCGAGCACCTGCCGGGCCTGCGCATAGGACACCGGCCAGTAGAAGAGGAGATAGGCGCCCAGGAGCTTCGGGTCGTCCATGTACCGCGCACCGGCGAGCTGCCGCTCCCGCGTGAGGCCCAGGGAGAGCTGGCGGACACCCGCGGCCACCTCCTTCACCTCCTGGGGCGTCAGGCGCGTCTCCGGCCCGCCGCCACCGCCCCGGCCGCGTGACGCGCGCCAGACGGCGATGAGCCGCGGCATCCATCGCTCCAGGTCCTTGCTGTATGCGTTGCTCATCGAACCCAGCCTTCACCTGTGAGGCCGCGTCCCGCCGCGGCCGTTGCCAACCGATTGTCGTCCCGCCAAGCCGTCAACGGCGAGATCGCCATGGAGGGGGAGACCGCGTTAAATCCTGGTCGCACATGATTTCCGTTCGCGGCCTTCGCAAGCACTACAAAGTCCATAAGCGCCCGCCGGGCTTGAAGGCGGCCCTCCGCTCGCTCATCCACCGTAGCTACACCACGGTGAAGGCCGTGGATGGGATTTCCTTCGACATCCGCCCCGGAGAGCGGGTGGGCTTCCTGGGCCCCAATGGCGCCGGGAAGACGACGACGCTCAAGGTCCTCTCCGGCCTGCTCTATCCCTCCGACGGCGAGGTGACGGTGGACGGCCATGTCCCGCAGAAGCGGGAGGAGGCCTTCCTCAAGAAAATCATGCTCGTCATGGGGCAGAAACAGCAGCTCCTGTGGGACCTGCCTCCGGCGGAGACGTTCGAACTCAACCGCGCCATCTACGACGTGCCCCAGGCCCAGTACAAGAAGACGATTTCGGACCTGATTGAGCTCCTGGAAATCGGGGACCTCATCGGCAAGCCCACCCGTCAACTGTCGTTGGGGGAGCGGATGAAGTGCGAGCTGGCCGCGGCGCTCATCCACCAGCCCCGGGTGCTCTTCCTGGACGAGCCGACCATCGGCCTGGACGTGGCCATGCAGGCCACCATGCGGACGTTCATCAAGGAGTACAACGAGAAGTACGGCGCCACGCTCATCCTCACCAGCCACTACATGGATGACGTGGCGGCGCTGTGCCCCCGCGTCATCGTCATCGACAAGGGCCTCCTGTCGTACGACGGCGGCCTGGACGCGCTGGTGCAGCGGGTGCGGCCGGAGAAGCGCGTGGTGCTGCGCCTGTCGGAGGAAGTGGACGCCGGGCGCCTGTCGCCGCTGGGTCGGGTGGTGACGCACGAGCCCGGCACCGCGGTGCTCCAGGTCCAGCAGGAGGCGGTCAACGCCACCATCACCCGCGCGCTGTCCACGTTGCCGGTGATGGACCTCACGGTGGAGAACGCGCCGCTGGAAGAGGTGATGAGCGAACTGTTCGCGGAGTCGAAGGCGCGCCGGACGGCGGTGTCGGAGCCGGTGCCCGCATGAGCGCCCGGACCACACTGCGCGCCTTTCCCACGCTGCTGCGGGTGGGGTTCGCGGAGGCGGTGGCCTACCGCGCGGAGATGCTCATCTGGGTGCTGTCCACCACCATGCCGCTGGTCAACATGGTGCTGTGGATGGCGGTGTCTCGCGAGGCGCCCGTGGGCCGCTTCGGCGAGGCGGACTTCATCAGCTACTTCCTGGCCACCTTCGCGGTGCGGCAGCTCGCCACGTCGTGGGCGGCGTGGCTCATCAACTGGGAGGTGAAGCAGGGAACGCTGGCCATGCGCCTGCTGCGTCCCATCTCCCCGCTGTGGGCCTACGCGGTGGAGAGTATCGCCGCCTTCCCCATGCGATTGATGGTCGCGGTGCCGGTGATGCTGCTGAGCGTGGCGCTGGTGGGGCAGAAGGCGGTGCCCCAGCACGCGTGGCAGTGGGGCTTCGTCGTGCTGTCGGTGATTGGCGGCTGGGCCGTGGCCTTCCTGGCCAACGTGGCCATTGGCGCGCTGTGCTTCTTCCTGGAGAGCAGCCAGAAGGTGCTGGAGGTGTGGCTGGTGCTCTTCTTCGTGTGCTCCGGCTACATGTACCCGGTGGAGCTGCTGCCGCCCACGCTGCGCACCATCATCGACTGGTTGCCCTTCCGCTATCAGATTGGCGTCCCGGTGGAGATGCTGACGGGGGCCTATGGCTGGGAGGAGTCCCTGCGGCTGCTGGCGGCCCAGTGGGCCTGGGTGGCGGTGCTGGGGGCGTTGGCGGCGGTGACGTGGAAGCAGGGCGTGCGGCGCTTCGCGGCGTTCGGGGGCTGAAGTGAAGGTGAAGCGCTATCTGCGGCTGCTGGGCATTCAACTCAAGGCGTCGGGGCTGCTGTCCCTGCAGTACCGCGCGGACTTCTTCACGGAGGGGCTGACGTCCCTCTTCTGGACCTTCACGGCGCTGGCGCCGCTGTTCGTCGTCTACGGTGAGCGGCCCAACATCGAGGGCTGGAATTTCGGCGAGGCGTTGCTCGTGGTGGGCTGGTTCACGCTGCTGCAGGGCATCCTGGAGGGCGCCATCAACCCCAGCCTCACGGGGGTGGTGGAGCACATCCGCAAGGGCACGTTGGACTTCGTGCTGCTCAAGCCGGCGGACGCGCAGTTCCTGGTGTCCACGCAGCGCTTCCAGCCGTGGCGGGCCTTCAACGTGCTGACGGGAATCGGGCTGTTCGTCTACGCCTTCATGCACCTGGGACGGTGGCCGTCGGTGACGGGGCTGCTGGCCTCCGTGCTGCTGCTGGGGACGAGTACGCTCTTGCTCTACTCGCTGTGGATTCTGACAGTGAGCGCGGCGTTCTTCGTCGTGCGAGTGGACAACCTGACGTACCTGTTCACCTCCATCTTCGACTTCGCGCGCTGGCCGTCCTCCGTGTTCCAGGGCGTGGGGCGCGGCGTCCTGACGATGGTGTTCACGTACGTCATCCCGCTGGCGCTGATGACGACCTTCCCGGCGCAGGCCATGCTGGGGCGGCTGCCGCCCCAGTCGCTCGTGGGGGCGGTGGTGGGCGCGGGGCTCTTCGCCTGGGGCTCACGTCAGGTGTGGCTCCGCTCCATCCGCCGGTACACATCGGCGAGCAGTTGACGCGGCATGAAACGCCTCTCCCCAGCGCGGTGACTCGCGCCGCCCCGAGGAGAGGATGACCGCCAGGGCCTACTTCTTCAGGCCGCGGGTCGTGTCCTGGACGATTCGGGTCACGTTCGCGATACCGCCACCGACGATGTACCAGCTCGGGGCGTCGACCACGATGACCCGGCCCTGCTTGAAGGCGCGGGTCTGGCTGAGCTCCGGGTGCTTGGCCAGCGTCTCCAGGGCCTTGTTCTCACCCCCGCCGGTCGCGGCGCCACGGTCCAGCACCACCAGCCACTCCGGGTTGGCGGCCACGGCCTTCTTCAGCAGGGCGGCCGCGGCTTCCTGACGGGCCTTCGCTTCGGGCGACCCGGCCGGCGGTCGCGGGCCGTCGTTGCTGCCCTCCGCCTTCGGGACCACGGCGTTGAAGCCCGTCAGTTCGTGGAGATAACCGAAGCGGTCACCGGGCGCGTGCACCATGACGTTGCCATTCAGGGTGAAGAGCATCACGGCGGACTTGCCGCCCGTCAGCTTCTTCAGCGCCGCCCGCTCCTTCTCGAAGTTCTTCACCAGCGTGTCGGCTTCCGTCTGCTTGCCGAAGGCCTTGCCCAGCGCCAGCGTCTGGCCCGTCACGTCCTCCACGAAGTGGTCGGCGCGAACGGACATGTTCACGGTGGGCGCGAGCGCGCTCAGGGACTCGGCCTGCTTCCGCGAGCGCCCACCCACCACGATGAGGTCCGGCTTCAGCTCCGCGAGGGCCTTGGTATCGGGCTCGAACAGGCTGCCGGCCTGGGGCACGCCATTGCTGTTGTAGGCGGACAGCGTGGCCGGGAAGGTGGCCTTCGGCACGGCCACGGCACGGATGCCGAGCGCGTTCAGCGTGTCGAGCACGCCGAGGTCATAGACGGCGAGGCGGGACGGCGTGGCGGGCACGCTCAGCGTGCCAGTCTCATGCTTCAGCTCGAACGCAGCGGCGGGGACAGCGGTGGCCAGACCGGAGGCGAACAGTGCCGCGACGAGCGGGCGATGGAAACGGCGCATGGGAGGTTCTCCGAAACGTGACCGCGAAAACCGAGGGACGTTCCGGCGGATATGCCACGTCGCTCCTCGGCTCGACAGCGGCGCTGGGCGAGTCAAGGCGCTCTGGATGGTTCATATTTTCATTTTGAGATTAGTTTGCATTATCGGCAGCGTCGCGCATTTGTCGCCGCTGCGCCCTCCGAAACAGGGCGGGAGGATTTGAAGAAGGCGGTCGTCGTTCGCGTGGCGAGCAATTCTGCGGTTGCTTGAATTGCATGGACTGGCGCGGCGGCCTTTGGCTTTACCCCGCACGGGTGGGTACCCAAGGCCCCACGTATTGATGTGTTCAGTTTTGGGTGGTGCGATGGTCCGCCCGTGCAGGGCTGGGGTAAAGGCGCCGGACGCGGTCCCGCCGCGCATCCCCCCGTCACACAAAGGACCCCCACTTATGTTTGAACCTGTCGGGTTCGGCCGGAAGGCCGCGCTCTTGATGACGCTCGTGTTCGCAGGATGCTCACACGAGGATTTTGCAGACGCGCTGAATGAGCCATGGACCCAGGACGAAGAGCTCGCTTCCGTCAGTTGGGTAGGCACCCCCAGCATGTCCACTCAGCGGCTGGACCATACGGCCACGGTGCTGCCCAATGGCCGCGTGCTGGTCGCCGGTGGCCAGTCCTCCACGAGCGCCGAGCAATACGACGTGGCGACCGCGCGGTGGCTCAGCGCGGGGAGCATGAATGTCATCCGCCGGCGTCACACCGCGACGCTGCTGCCCAATGGAAAGGTGCTGGTGGTGGGCGGCGACGTCGCCGCCGCGACCACCGGCACCGCGGAGCTGTACGACGTGGCCACCGGGACCTGGTCTTCCACCGGCAGCCTGGACTCCCTTCGCTCGGGACACACCGCCACGTTGCTGCTCAACGGCAAGGTGATGGTGATGGGCGGCGAGGACGGCACGGGAACCGCGTTGAGGACGGCGCGTCTGTATGACGCCAACACGGGGACCTGGAGCGCCACCCACAGCATGACCGCCCCGCGCATGGGACACGCGGCGACGCTGCTGCCCAATGGAAAGGTGCTGGTGTCGGGCGGGCGCTCCAGTTCGTGGGGCACCGTCCTCCGGACCGCGGAGCTCTATGACCCCGCCACGGGAACCTGGTCCTCCACCGCCTCCATGAGCTCGCCGCGCACGGGGCATGCTTCGACGGCGCTGCTGAATGGCAAGGTGCTGGTGTCCGGCGGGTTGGTGGATGACATCACCGCGACGCGCAGCGCGGAGCTGTACACCGTGGAGACCGGTGTCTGGGGTTCCGCGGGGGGCCTGATGCCCGTCGAGCGCGCGCACCACACCGCGACGGTGCTGCACTCCGGCGAGGTGTTCATCGCCGGTGGCTCGGACGGCAGCGAGCCCTACCTCCAGAGCGCTGCATTGTATGACCCTGTCAACGCGCTCTGGACCTCCACGGTTTCGATGGGCACCAGCCGGCTGGGCCATACCGCCGCGCTGCTGGGGACGGGGGATGTGCTGGTCGCGGGCGGGAGCCCGGACGGCGTCCTGCGCACCGCTTCCGCCGAGCGCTACGTCCCACCCACGCTCCCCTGGCGCGCGGCGAATGCCATGCTGTCCGCGCGGTACCACCATTCATTGACGGTGTTGTCTTCGGGCGAGGTCCTCGCGGCTGGTGGCACCGCGAATGGCAGCACGGCTTCGACGGGCGCGGAGCGCTACTCCGAGGCCACGGGCCACTGGCTGCAGACGGGCACGCTGCTCACCGCGCGCTATCTCCACACCGCGACGTTACTGCCCAATGGCAAGGTGCTGGCAGCGGGAGGCCAGAGCACGTCGTCCAGCTATCTTCCCTCTGCGGAGCTCTATGACGCGGCCACGGGCACGTGGACTTCCACGGGGGCGCTGGCTGCGCCGCGTGCGCGCCACACCGCGACGCTGCTGCCCAACGGCAAGGTCCTGGTGGCGGGAGGCCGGATGAGCTCCAGCTTCTCTGGCATGCTGGCCACCGCGGAGTTGTATGACGCGGCGACCGGGACGTGGACCGCCACCGGGGTGATGAGCCGCCGTCGGCAGTACCACACCGCGACGTCACTGCCGTCCGGCAAGGTCCTGGTGGTGGGAGGCAACACGCAGGATGGAGACACGTCCTCGGCGGAACTCTATGACGTGTCCACGGGGCAGTGGACGCTCACCGGCTCCCTGTCCGGCCCGCGTTATGGCCACATGGCGGTGGCGCTGCCGTCGGGCAAGGTGCTGGTGGCCGGAGGCTGGGGCGCGCGGGGGGCGCTCGCCACGGCCGAACTCTACGACCCGGCGACGGGCACCTGGACCTCACTCACGTCCATGCAGCACTCCCGCTACGGACCGATGTCCGCGCTGCTGCCCTCCGGCCGCGTGCTGGTGTTGGGCGGTGATGGAGGCGGCACCGTGGGCTTGTTGGCCTCGGCCGAGGTGTATGACCCGGCCAGCGGCCAATGGCACAGCGCCGGAACGTTGCCTACGGCGCTCACCAGCGCGGGCGTGGTGACGCTGGTGGGCTCTGGCCGCGTGCTGGTGTCGGGAGGTCTGGGCCCCAGCGGCTCACTGTCCTCCGCCGGGTTGTATTCGCCCGCGCCCTGATTCCACGTCCCGCCCCGGGGGCTTGTGTCACCGGGGCGGGCTTTCGGATGCGGCCCGCAAGACAGCTCGAGGTTTGGGGTGTCGCCTGGGTGATGGCGGCGCGCTTTCGGGTGACCCGAGCCGCGTCTCCACTGCTCCAATCTCCCAGCGGTGCATTCGAGGGGGACGCATGAATCGGATTCAAAGGGTGGTCATGACGGGGTTGTTCGCCGGAGTGCTGGGAGGGGCTCCCGCGTCCTGGGCCGGCGCAGCGAAGACGCAATTCCCCGTGGTGTTCGCGCACGGCATGGGCGGGTTCGATGACCTGCTCGGCTACGACTACTGGGGGAACGACTTCGGCACCTTCGTGGGTGAGGCCTGTGAGTCGCGCTTCGACACGAACTGCAACAGCGACCTCGACCCGGGACAGCGCGCCTTCGTTGCACAGGTGGCGGCGTTTCAGTCCTCGGAGGTCCGCGGGTTGGACCTGGCGGACGACATCGAAGGCTTCATGGCGACGACGGGTGTCTCGAAGGTGAGCATCATCGGCCACTCTCAAGGGGGCATCGACGCGCGGAAGGCGGCACGCGTGCTGCGGGAGCGAAGGGGCGCCACGTCGGTGGCCGTGCTGGCCAGTGTGTCTTCGCCGCACCGCGGCTCGCCGGTGGCGAAGTACATCCTCGACCAGAAACCGGGCGTCACCAGCGTCATCGCGGCGCTGGCGCGCTACTACGGCGACTCCGTCTATGCGCCGGGCAATGATGCCTATGCGGCGGCGAAGCAGCTCGTCTTCAATGACTACTCATCCTCGGACGGTGTCGTCACGGGCATGAAGGCCTTCAACGAGAAGTATCCGGTGAGCAGCAACTACGCGGAGCGCTACGTGTCACTCATCACCGCGCAGTTCGGGGGAAATGTGAATCCGGCGCTGTACCTGTTGAAGGAGTTCCTCTTCGACATCGACGGCAATGGCTACTGCGTGGGAGATGGGGACAACGACGGCGCGGCCGGCTGCGGCGACGGCGTACGTAACGAAGCGGATGACGATGGCATGGTGGGCATCAACTCTCAGCAGATGGGGCGTCGGCTGCGCTACCACGACGCCTTCTTCGGCTTCGACTCGGTGACGGATGACGCGTCCATTCCCACGCTCAATGATTTGAACGCGCCATCGCGCCTACAGAGCACGTCCATGTCCAGCGTGGTCCCTCAGGACCATGTGGATGTGGTGGGGGTCGGGCCGGACGCCTTCGATGAGCCGGAGTTCTACGCCGCCCTCATCCATTACATCTCACTGCATGATTGACGTGCCGGCGCGTCAGGCCCCGGGCTGCGGGGCTTCGACTTCCTCGGACTCCACGCCGTAGTACGCGAGGCACTCCACCTCGCGTCCGCGCACCACACGTCGGCCGTCGAGCGGACCGCCATGCGCGGTGACGATGGTGCATTGGCCCTCGTCGCCTTCCTGGTCGAAGTAGAGCACCACCCAGTCATGGGTGGCGTTCTGCTGGTGGGCCAGCGCGGTGTTGGAGAAGAGCGCGCGGAAGTTCCATCCCGCCAGCTTCTTGCGGAGCACGGGCAGCCATGCTTCGCCAGAGGGATTGAACCGGCGCGGTGCAATCCGGCGCAGCTCGCCTGCGTCCGCGCGCCGCCGGTACTCCTCGTCCACCTGGAGCAGCACGCCCACGTCCGGCCGGGGGCCTTCATCCCGTCCTTCGCTCCGGCGTGCGGCGCTGCGCCGCTCCCTGCCCAGCCGTGCGCCCAGCAGCTCGCGCACCTGTTCGCTGCGCCGGGGGCCGAAGCCCTCCACGCGCTCCAGCCGTCCGTCGTGTGCGGCCTGCTCCAACTCCTCCAGCGTCCGCACACTCAGCTCGTCATGGATGCGGCGGGCCAGCCCCGCGCCGATGCCCGGCACGCTGGCCAGGAGTTGCTCCGGAGAGTGCTCTGTCTCCAGCCGCTGGAGCAGGGAGAGCTGTCCTGTGCGAATCAGCTCCGCCATCGCCGCGGCGATGCTCTTCCCCACGCCGGGGAGCTTGCGCAGCCCTGCTTCACCTTCCTCGGCCAGCAGCTCCGCCACGGGTTGAGGCCACTGCGCGATGGTGCCCGCGGCCTTCCGGTAGGCGCCAACCCGGAAGGGCATCGCGTCCTGCTCCTCCAGCAGGTCCGCGACGCGCTCCAGCGCGTCCGCGACGTCAATGTTGTCCTTCCAGGCAACGCCCATGGCTGCCTTCAAGGTGGGGTGCGCCGAAGACGGTGGCCACCCCTGTCGCTCTGGTCGCGCAGTGGCACCGGCTCGGCGGGCGGCCGACAAGGCGGCCGGCTTGCAGCCCGCGCTCACGACCGAAGCGCTCAGCCTGGCTCGCTCGTGGAGGCGCGAGGTCCTTCAATGACGACCTTCAGGCCGCGCGGCGGGTTGGGCGCGAAGGCGAGTGAGAAGCCGACGCGGTGGCACAACTCGCGGACGATGGACAGGCCAAGCCCGCTGCCCCGGGTCGCCCGGCGCCGCGTGGCCTGCGCGCGAAACCCGCGCTCGCCCAGGCGCTCGAGCTCCTCGGCAGAGAGGCCTGGCCCGTCGTCGAGCACGGTGAGCCGGAAGCGCCCGGGTTCCGCATCCTCCAGGAGCGCCACGACGTGGCCCCCCGCCTCGCCGTGCGTGACGGCGTTGTGGAGCAGGTTGCCCAGGGCCTGCTCCAGCATCGTGGGATTGCAGCGCACCCAGAGCGCCTCGTCGGGCCGGGAGCACTCCACGGTCAGCCCCAGCAACCGCGCGAGCTGCTGGAGCCTGCGCACCACGCGCTCCACGGTCAGCCCCAGCTCCACGCGCGGGTCGCCCGCCGTCGGGTCGATGCCCTCTCCGAGCTGGCAGGCGAGATGGAGGTTGTCCACCAGGGAGGTGAGATAGACGGTGTCCTCGATGCCCTGGCGGAGGAGCGCCGCGGTCGGCTCGGTGGGCGTCGTCGAGGCCAGCTCCAGCGACAATTGAAGCGAGGCAATGGGCGTCTTCAGGTCGTGCGCGACGTCCGCCAGGTGTCGCTCCAGCGCGTGTTTCTGGGCCTCGATGCGGGTGGCGTCCTCCTGGACACGGGCATGGGTGGCGTCGAGCACCCGTGACAGCTCGCCCAGCTCATCGTCCTGGCCATCCGCCGCGGAGTGATACCGGCTCGCCCCGAGCATCCCCGCCGCCCGATGCAGACGGCGCAGGCGCTGGAGGAGGGGATGGACGACGGCGAAGGTGGACAGCGTCGCCGCGAGCATCGTGAAGAGGACGGCGGCCACGAGGACCCACCCGCCCACCGTGGCGCGCTCGTCCATGAGCGGCCAGCGGAACTCCAGGAGGCTGCAGGGGCCGGACTCCGCGAGCTTCAGCAGTGAGGCCCCCGCCCACGCGGAGTCCGGATGGAAGAGCGGGAGGTAGAAGAGGGTGGGCTCACGCTCTCCTTGGGCGAGTCGCGCGAGCAGCTCGGGGTCCGGCCGTGCGCCGGGCGAGCCCGCCCCCACCTGGGCAAGGTCGTACGCCTCCACCTCCACTCCGTCCGGGCTCCGGAAGCGCCATCCCGGTGTCGTCCGGCACTCCGCCGCCTGGGGCGCGAGCGCCAGGGCGGCGGACATCCGTACGCCATGCGACAGCGCGGCATCCACGCCCAGGACAATCGCGAGGAAGGACGCGCCCAGCGTGCCCAGCAGGCCCAGGAGCGCAGAGGCCACGAGGATGCGTTGAGCCAGGCGGTTGCGCAGCCTCACCGCGGCTCCTCGTCGGGGACGAACCGGTAGCCAATCCCCCAGGACGTCTGGATGCGCGCGCCCGCTGGCCCCAGCTTCTTGCGGATGCGCGCGATGTGAGAGTCCACGGTCCGGTCATCGCGCTCCTCGCTGGGCGGCAGCGCGTGCTGGGCAATCTGTGCGCGTGTCAGGGCCCGTCCCGGGCGCTCAGCGAGATAGGCGAGCACGTCGAACTCGTGGCGCGTGAAGGGCAGGGCGCCGGTGCCTTCGCGGCTCGCCTCGCGGGCGTCGAGGTCCAGGCTCACGTCGTCCCAGTGCAGCACGCGTCGCGGGCGCTCCTCCTGGAGAAGCAGCCGTGCGCGGATGCGGGCGACCAGCTCCTCCATCCAGAAGGGCTTGGGGAGGTAGTCCACCGCCCCCAGGCCGAAGGAGCGCAGCCGGGCCTCCAGTTCCTGTCTCGCGGTGAGGACGATGACGGGGACACGGAGCCGGAAGCGCCAGGCTTCCAGCAGCTCGAAGCCGTCCTGTCCGGGCAGGTTGAGGTCCAGCACCACCAGGTCGGGGTGCTCGCGCTCGGCCATCTCGAGCGCGAGCACGCCATCCGTGGCGAGCACCACCTGGAAGCCCGCGAGCTTCAATCCACGAACGATGCCCGCGGCGATGGGGGCATCGTCCTCAACGACCAGGATGCGCGCCGATGGGTTCATGGACACGGTCCCCAGGTGGGTCTCGTCGTGTCAGCGCTGTCGCTCAGTACACCCAGGTGTAGCCGCCGCCGACCGTGGCGCTCACGCCGTCTTTGGCGAAGGTGCTGACTTCCGCGCCGAGGCACATGACGAGGCCCGCGAGGTCGAGCCTGCCACTCGTGGCGAAGGCCGTCCATTCCTTCTCGGTGATGGGCATCTTGAAGACGACCTGGGCGCTGCCGCAAAACTTGCCGACGCCGGCGCCGAGGCTGACCGTGAGCACGGGGCCGGCGAGCTTGGAGGGCATGTCGGCCCACGCGCCAAACTGGAAGTTCATCGAGATACCCTTGGTGGCGCCTGCGACGCCCCCGATGCCGAAGAAGCCCCGGACTTGCGTCTGCCCTGGGTGGTCGAAGGCGATGCCGACGTTTCCCTCGGGGCCCAGGCCGAAGGTCGCGCTGCCGCCGCTGCCGATGGAGAGGGTCCCGAGCCCCTTGCTCCGGGCCTCGTTACCAGTGCGCTGGACCGACTCGTCCTGAGACAGCGAGCTGACTGTCTTGTTCGTGTCCTCGTCCTTCTTCTTCTGGGAGGACTGGCCCACGAGGAAGTCCACCTCCTTGCGGCGGGTGGGATTCGTCAGCAGCGCGGAGCCCGTCTCGGCCATGCTCTCGAGGAGGGCCAGGTGCTTGCGGTAGACGTCCTCGGCCAGCGCCTCGGCGACGTCGCTCAGCGCGTCCGTGAGGAAGCGGGTGGACAGCTCCACCATCTCGTTCCAGGCGGCCTCCCCGGCGGCCAGGGACTCCGCATACGCCTGCTCCGCCAGCTTCGCGGTGTCGCGGGTGAGGGTGTCCACCTCCCGGGCGAGCTGCTCGGCCTCGCGGCTCACCTGGTTCGTCACGGTGCCCGCCGTATCGGTGACGGTATCGGCCGCCTTGTTGGCGGTATCCACCACCGTGTTACCCGCCTTCTTTGCCGTCTTCTTGACCTTCTTCACCGCTTTCTTGAACGACTTGCTGATGCTCGACATGTGAGGACCCCCTCGGCTGCGTTGAGGGACCCACCTTGCGGGAGAAGTGTTGAGGGACTGTGGAGCGCGCCTTCAGACGCCGTCCGCGACGACGGCGTCCGCTTCAATCTCCACCAGGATTTCGGGGGAGATGAGGCGGCTGACCTCCACCATCGACGTGGCGGGGCGGATGTGGGCGAAGAACTCTCCATGCGCCCGGCCGACCGCTTCCCACTGCTGGATGTCCACGACGTACATGCGAGTGCGCACCACGTCCTCCAGCCGGGCGCCCAGGGCCTCCAGGGCGGATTGGATGTTCTGGAGCGTCTGCCGGGCCTGCAGGTAGGCGTCCCCCACGCCCACGATGTGTCCCTGGGCATCGGTGGCTGTCGTCCCGGACACGGAGACGAAGGGGCCCACACGCACGGCGCGCGAGTAGCCCACCTGGGGCTCCCACGGGGTTCCAGTCGAATGCTGGGTGCGCTTCATGGGGGGCTCCGAGGGTAGGTGTGGGTCGGCAGCCTTGCATGGGACCCTGCCCGGCCGGCAAGCGCCGCTTGCAAGCTGCAAGGAAATACCGCCCGTGATAGTTGGCCCCGGGTCATGACGAACGAGCTCCATAGGGAGGTCGCCCGGCGGCGCACCTTCGCGATCATCTCCCACCCCGACGCGGGTAAGACGACCCTCACCGAGAAGCTGCTGCTCTACGGCGGCGCCATCCATCTGGCTGGAAGCGTGAAGGCCAAGCGGGCGCGGCGGCATGCCACGTCCGACTGGATGGAGCTGGAGAAGGAGCGCGGCATCTCCGTCACCTCGTCCGTCCTCCAGTTCAGCTACCGCGACCACTCGGTGAACCTGCTGGACACGCCGGGCCACCAGGACTTCTCCGAGGACACCTACCGCACCCTGGCCGCGGCGGACGCGGCGGTGATGCTCATCGACGCCGCCAAGGGTGTGGAGCCGCAGACCAAGAAGCTCTTCAAGGTCTGCCGCCTGCGGGGCATCCCCATCTTCACCTTCGTCAACAAGCTGGACCGCTACGGCCGCGAGCCGTTGGAGTTGATGAACGAGCTGGAGCACGTGCTCGGCATCCGCTCCTATCCGATGAACTGGCCCATCGGCATGGGCCCGGACTTCCGCGGCGTCTATGACCGGCAGGCCCGCGTCGTCCACGTCTTCTCCACCGAGGGTTCCCACGGCGAGTCCGAGGTGAGCGAGCGCTCGGTCGCCATCGACTCGGATGAAATCAAGACGGTCCTCACCGAGACGGAGCTGGCGAAGCTGCACGAGGAAATCGAGCTGCTGGACATCGGCGGCGACGAGTTCACCCGCGAGAAGAGCGATGCGGGGCAGCTCACGCCCATGTTCTTCGGCAGCGCGATGACCAACTTCGGCGTGCGCCCGTTCCTGGATGCCTTCCTGGACCTGGCCCCCGCGCCCACGTCGCGCCTGACGACGCAGGGGCCGCGCGAGCCCACCCACCCGAAGTTCGCCGGCTTCGTCTTCAAGATTCAGGCGAACATGGACCCCGCGCACCGCGACCGCATCGCCTTCATGCGCGTGGTGAGCGGCCGGTACGTGAAGGGCATGAGCGCCTTCCACTCGCGCCTGGGCAAGGACGTCCGTCTGGCCAAGCCGAGCCAGTTCATGGCCGCCGAGCGCACCTCCATCGAGGACGCGTGGCCTGGGGACGTCATCGGCCTGTTCGACCCGGGGCTGTACCGCATCGGCGACACGCTGGCGGAGGGCACCGGCGTGGAGTTCGAGGGCGTGCCGCGCTTCAGCCCGGAGTTCTTCGCCGTCGTCCGCAGCCGGGATCCGCTCCGCCGCAAGCAGATGGAGAAGGGCCTGGAGCAGCTCTCCGAGGAGGGCACGGTGCAAATCTTCCAGCAGCTGCAGATGGGCATGAAGGACCCCATCGTCGGCGTGGTGGGCGCGCTCCAGTTCGAGGTCCTCCAGTACCGCCTGGAGCACGAGTACGGCGCGAAGATCGCGCTGGACCGGCTGCCCTTCAGCCATGCGCGCTGGGTGGTGGGCGCCAACTTCGACCCGAAGGCGTTCGACTGGGAAGGCAACCGTCAGACGGTGCAGGACCGGGACGGACTGCCCCTGGTGCTCTTCCGGGATGACTGGGCGCTCCAGCACGCCGAGGACAAGCACCCGGAGCTGAAGTTCGTCTCGGAGGCCCCGCAGTTGCGGCAGGCCACCCCCCTGGCTTCGGGCGGCTGAGGCCCGCCGGCCGGGTAGTACCAGCCCCTGGGCGAATGGACTTTCGCCAGGGGCTTCATTAAGCGAAGGGGGCTTTCCGCGTCGCACCGCAGCCGGCCCACTGCATGTCAGAGCGGCACCCCCTACCTCACGAGGTCGTGCGTGCCTGGCGTCAATGCCAGCTGCCGCGCCCATCCTCTCCCGCGCTGTTGGACCTGTTCGAGCGTGGCTTTCAGGCGCTGTGGCGCCGTGGCCGTTCGGCCCTGGGGGAGGTCACCCTGGTGGTCATCCTGGAGCGGGTGCTCCAGCGGGTGGTCCAGGCCCATCCTCACTTGTCGGCGCTCGTCGTCACATCGGAGGGTCTTCGCTTCGAGGGGCTGCATCCGGTCGTGGCTGAATTCGACCCGGAACGGCTGGAGGAGTCGCTGGTGGTCCTGGTCGAGGAGTGGCTGCGCGTCCTCGGGGCGCTGACGGGCGAGGTCCTCTCCGCCGCGCTCCGTGAGGAGCTGCTGGCCGTGGAAGGGACGAGGCCCCCCCGATGAAGGCGCCGCGGAGCCCAGCGGGGGATGACTCCGCCCACCCGGACGTCCCAGCCTCCCGCCGGCGGCCCCGTCGCGCCTGGCGAAAGCGGGGGCAGGCCCACCGCCATCTGGCGCAGCTCCATGAGGTAGGCCAGCTGCTCTGCGCTTCCGAGGGTGTCGCGGCCAGCTTTCCCGCGCTGGTGGACCGCCTTTCCCGATGGCTGCCGGTCCGCGTCGCGCTTCTGCTGGAGGGGGTGGATGCGTCCGGAGTGCCCGTTCCGGAGCGGCCCTGCCTGATGGCGTGGCATTCGTCCGTGGGCATGGAGTCCCCTCCGTCCCAGGCCGTGGCGCATGCCGCCTCCGCGTACGCGTACCTCGTGGGCCTGGAGCGTGTGACGCTGCAAGGGCGTGACGTCATCGAGGGCGTGTTCAAGGCGGAACCGGCCCGGGTTCCCGGGGTGGTCACCCTGCCGCTGGTGGCGAAGGAAGGCGTCCTGGGCGTGCTCCACGTGGAGTCGGTGGGGCTGGGGGAGGACGGGCTGGTGCTGCTGGACGCGGTGGCGAACCTTCTGGCCGTGGCCCTGCCGAAGGAGCATGTCCTGCGCCGCGAAGTTCGCCGGCGTGAGCGCGCGGAGGCGCTGTTCTTTCAGGCCCAGGAGGCCGTGCGCTGGCGCGACGAGCTGCTCACCGTCGTCTCCCATGACATCAAGACGCCGCTGCTCGCGGTGCGGATGAACGCGGAGATGATTCTGAATGCGGGCACGGCGCCGGAGAAGGAACACCGCCGGCGCCGCTACCTGGAGAACATCGTCCTCGCCGAGCAGCAGATGAGCAGCCTCATCGGCAACCTGCTGGACCGGGCGCGTCTGCGCGGCATGCCCATTCCCCTGACGCTCCAGCCCCTTCCCGTGGACGCCTTGCTGGCGCAGTCGCTGGAGGTGCTCCGGCCGCTCGCGCTGGAGAAGGGGCAGGTCCTGACGGTGGCGCAGGCGCCCGAGCTGCCGCCGGTGCTCGCCGACCGCGAGCGAATCCTCCAGGTGCTGGCCAACCTGGTGAGCAACGCCATCAAGTTCACGCCCCCTGGCGGCGTCATTGAGGTACGGGCCCGCTTGGTGGAGGGGGCGAAGGTGTGCGTCTTCGTGAAGGACTCCGGGCCCGGCATCCCCGCCGAGGACGCACCGCACCTCTTCGAGCGCTTCTGGCGGGCCAGCCATTCACCGGGACGCGGCACGGGGCTGGGGCTGAGCATCGCCTGGAGTCTGGTGGCCGCGCACGGCGGGACGCTCAACGTGGAGAGCCACGAAGGGCAGGGGAGCACCTTCTCCTTCACCCTGCCCGTGGCCCTGCCCTGAGGCGCCGCGGCTACTTGTAGGGCAACACCGTGCCACCGCGGAAGGCGGAGTCGCGCAGCACGAGCCCTTCCTTGCAGAGCCGCGCCGTCTTGGGGCCCACGAAGAAGCCCTTGGGATCGCCCTTGCGGTACGTCTTCTTGATGTACTCCTCGACCTCGAGGAACAGGCTCCGGAACTTGTCGGGCGCCGCGTTCTTCCGGCCCGTCTGCGCGGTGATGTCCAGCTCCGCCCACATCTTGCCGCTGAGCAGCTCGCCCTCTTCGTTGGTGCGACAGCGCTCCATGAAGATGACGGGCGAGCGCACCTCGTCGATGCGCCAGTAGCCCTTGTCCGGGCCGCGCTTCACCTTGTCGACGATGGCCGCGCCCAGCTCGGAGGCCACCATGTAGAGGTCCTCCGGGGGCAGCCGCTCCAGGTTCTCCGTGTTCGCGCGGAAGGTCTCCCAATCCTGTGGGACGCGCCGGGGGTACACCTCCAGGACGAAGCGCTCCAGGAAGCGGAAGAAGGCGAGTTCGTCGTCGGGGGACATGAAGAACTGAATGACGTTGGCCATCGCGCAGCCCTCATACTCCCGAGTGCGTCTTTCGCGATAGTGCGGCGCGAAGCGGGCTATGAATCCGGGCATGGATACCTGGCTGCTGACCCGGATGCAGGAACTTCGCGACCTTCAGGGCCTCATCGGCCTGGCCACGTGGGACATGGAGACGTACCTGCCCTCCAAGGCCGGTCCCGCGCGCTCCCATCAGCTCTCCACCCTGCAGGGGCTGCACCACGAGCGCCTGGTGGACCCCCGGCTGGGGGAGGCCCTGGCCCAGGCCGCCTCGCAGGCGGACCTGTCCGACGACGCCCGGGCCATGGTGACGGTGCTGACGCGGGAGCGGGAGCGGGAGGTGCGCGTCCCCGCGCCGCTGGTGCGGGCGCTCGCGGGAGCCATCAGCGACGCCATCCAGGCCTGGCGGGAAGCCCGGCAGGCAAGGCGCTTCACCGTCTTCCAGCCCGCGCTCCAGCGCCTGCTGTCGCTGCGCCGGGAGCAGGCGGACGCGTATGGGCATGACGGGGAGCGTTATGACGCGCTGCTGGAAGGCCATGAGCCGGGCATGCGCGTGGCGCGCCTGACGCCGGTGCTGTCGGCGCTGCGCGAGCACCTCATCCCCATGGTGGGCAAGCTCACCGCGGTGAGCCGGCCGGTGGCGCCCTTCCTGATGGGCCGTCACTACGACAAGGACACGCAGTGGGCCTTCACCCTGCGGCTGTTGAAGGACATCGGGTTCGATTTGGAGGCGGGCCGGCAGGACCTGAGCATCCACCCCTTCACAGGGGGCACGCACCCGTTGGACGTGCGGCTCACCACGCACGTGGACACGGCCACGCCGTTCCCGTCCATCTTCAGCACCATCCACGAAGCCGGCCACGGCCTGTATGAGCAGGGCTTCGCTCCCGAGCTCTACCGCACCCCACTGGCCGCCGCGCCTTCCATGGGACTGCACGAGTCGCAGTCACGCCTGTGGGAGAACATGGTGGGCCGCGGCCTGCCGTTCTGGCGGCATTACTTCCCCGTGCTGCGCGCCGCCTTCCCGGAGGCGCTGTCCGGCACCGACCTGGAGACCTTCCACGCCGCGGTGAATGCGGTGGGGCCGTCGCTCATCCGCATCGAGTCGGACGAGGTGACGTACAATCTGCACATCGCGCTGCGCTACGAGCTGGAGCTGCTCCTGGTGCGCGACGAGCTGCCGGTGGAGGACCTGCCCGCCGCGTGGAACGCACGCATGGAAAAGTACCTGGGCATCACGCCGCCGGACGACACGCAGGGCGTGCTCCAGGACATCCACTGGGCCTGGGGCGAGCTGGGCTACTTCCCCACGTATTCGCTGGGCAACCTGTACGCCGCGTCGCTCTACCGCGCCGCGAAGCGCGACCTGCCGGAGTTGGAGGCGCACCTGGGCCGGGGGGAGTTGCTGCCCCTGCGTGACTGGCTGCGCACACATGTGCACCAGCATGGCTTCCGCCACTCCGCGGAGGAGCGCGTGAAGCAGGTGACGGGGCAGGGGCTCACCGACACGGACTTCCTGGCGTACCTGAAGGAGAAGTACGGCGCGCTCTACGGTGTCTCGCTTTGAGAGGCTGATAGCGCGTGCGTCAGTCAGGAGGTGGCATTCATGCCGCCTCGTGCCTGGGCTGTCTGTTCTGTGATAGCTGAGGAGCAACACGGCAAAGGGGGACGCAAATCAAACCTGGAAAAATCATGCTGCTGGGCTGGGGCGCGGGTGCCATCGGCGTGGGCGCCTACATCTTCTTGTCCCCGTACCTGTCGCCACCCGCGGAGCCAGGGAACATCTCGAGTCCGACGCTGGCGAAGCTGCTCAATGAGAGCATCGACGCGGCCATCGAGAGGATGAATCCCACGCATTCCCCTGGGCTGATTCCGGAAGCGGCGGCCAATTCGCGGGCGTTCTTGAAGGAAGTCTCGGAGGTGGTGGCTCGGTGCAGCAAGGGGCGTTTCGAGCCGGGCCAGAAGTACAACAAGCTGGAGTATCACCTGCTCCGTACCGACGGTGTCCGCTACGAGCGCATCTACACGGGCATTCGGTGCCACGAGGCGACGCTCATCTACCGGGCCGTCTTCAAGGATGGGCGTGTCGCCGAGGCCTTCACGGACGGGCGTGAGCGTCAGTATCCGGTCGGCCAGGTTCGTGGCGCGGTGGGCGAGTTCGGGAAGAAGGTGACCTGGTCGGACAGGGATTACCACCCGGCGCGCTACTACGTTCCGCCACCTGCGCAGCCGACTCAGGCGGACATCGCGAAGCAGTGGGAGTAGTCCGGAATGGGCACACCCTGCGTTCCCGCTCTTGCCGGAGCGGGCCGTGGCGTCGCCGTTTCAGTGCCCGCCGCCGTTCGAAGCGACTGTAGCGGCGGGAGGAGCGATGGCTCAGGGGAGTTCCTACTGCAGACAGACGTGTGCCAGGGGGCGTGACGCGAATCGCATTCATGGAGTTGCGCGGGCAATGTCCGCAGTGGCCTTGCATCAATGAATGCATGAGGTCGTCGTGACCCATTGCTAATGCGTGGCACGCTTTCTTGCGTCCCAGCGCATCGGCGGTCGCCGCGAATTCAATGGGTGTGTCAGGCTTTGCAGGGGCTGCCGTCATTGCGTGACCGTGGGCTCGGGAGTTCCGAGTCCACGTTTGCAACGCATTGCGTGGGAGTCGCACTTGTCGTATTGGGCCCGCGCGGAGGGGGAACATTCATGAGAATTCTGAGTCGAGTTGGGCTGATGTGGGCGGCCTGCGCGCTGGTGGCGGCTTGCAACAGCGAGGGATCGTCCGAGAACGCAGGTGAAACCGAGTCCGTCCGAATGGAAATCTCCCTGGCGGGGGATGTCTGCGGCGTCGTGTCCGCCGATGCCGTTGTTTCCGGCCTGGGCATGCCTGTCATCGGGCCTGTTCCGCTTCACGTGGACGGCACGGCCATCCGGGGGCAGGTGTCCGAGGTGCCTGCGGGAGCCGGTCGGGCAGTGCGTGTGATTGCGTATAACGCGTCCATGCTGGAGGTGTACGCGGGCAGCGCTGTGGTCGACGTCGTGGCCGGCGAGGTGGTTTCGGCGGGCCTCGTGCTGCAGCGCAACCCGGTCAACTGCCCGGGCACGACCAATGGTGGCATCGACATCACGGGCGAACTGGAGACCGGTGAGCCCACTCCGGATGGTGGCAGTGATGGCGGCGTGGACCCGGATGCGGGCGTCGTGCTGGGCGGGGCCGAGTTCGCCTTCTCCTACCAGGACGCGACGCTGACGCACGATGGCGTCATCCACTTCCTGGACGGCAACGCGAATCGTATCCGTCGACTCGACCTGACGACCCGGAGCTTCCTGTCCGCCTACGTCGGGACGGGTGATGCGACATCGATGGCGGTCGCTTCGGACGGTCAGACCGCATACCTGGCCTACACGGGAGGGCGTATCGACGCCTTCACTTCGACGGAGGGGGGCACGGCCCGCTTCTTCGCCGCGGCGCCTGCGTCGGTGTCGCGCATGGTGGTGGCGGACCGATACCTGTTTACCATTGATGGCTCCGGGGCTTGGGGTACGCATGCGCTTTATCAGCGGGCCACGGGCGCTCGGGTCGCGGCGGCGGACTGGAGGAACAGTGCGGTGAGCCTGCTGTTCTCGGAGGCGAACAACACCATCTACTTCGCCGACAGCGGCGTCTCGCCACAGGATCTGAACCGGGTGCAGGTGGACATGGAGGCGGGCACGCTGGGCGCTGAAATCGACTCGCCCTACCATGGTGCCTACAACCTGAGGGCGCCGCTGCGGCTGTGGCCGGATGGCTCCGCGGTCGTGACGGGGAGTGGCCTCCTCTTCAACACGGCGGACCTGACGTACCGCACCAGCATCGGCCTGTCGTTCGTGGACATCGCCTTCCACGGTGAGCGCCTCTACCTCATCGACACCGTGGGAGACAGGACGCAGCTGCGGGTGCTCAACCACCGGTTCGACATCCTCTCGGCGGCGTACTACCCGGGCGCGGCCCAGCGGGTCTTCGTTCACAACGGCCAACTGGTGCTGCTCACCTCGACGGGGAGCAATGGGTTCCAGGCGCGCCTGCTGGACCTGTAGTTCCGGTGTCATCTTGAGTGCTGGTGCGTGATGCCGGGGCGCGGAAGGAGTGACTCTCCTCCCGCGCCCCGTCGTTCATGGCGCTGGCCGCGTACCGATTCCGGGAGGCATCGGTGGTGTCGTCGCCCGTCATGCTGGAACTCGAGACACCGTTGGGGATCTCGACAGCACGCTCCAAGCGCGAGGGTACGAGGCGCCGGCGCCCCTGGCCGCGACGGACGAGGAGCAGGACCGGCTCGCGAGCGCCATCGTCCTGCAAAGCTCCGCGTTCGATTTGAAGGAGCGCAACCACACGGATGCGTATTCACTGCTCCAGGAGTCCCTGGTGCGGTTGGAGCAGGCGGCGGGAGCGCAGGACCCATACCTGGTGCCGCAGCTCGTGGAGCTGGCCCGCCTCCACGTCCAACATGACGCTCCCGAAGCGGCGCGGCGCATGCTCCAGCGCGCCATCGACATCGTCCAGGCTCAGCCGGGCCACGAGCCGCAACAGGTCGACGCGCTCAACGAGATGCTGTCTGAGATTCCCGTCCCGCAGGCGGCGTGAGCGGCCCTACCGCGGGCCCCACGCTGGTGCTCAGTCCGCACCTGCGCTTCTGACTCAGGCGAACAGCAGGGGCCTGCACGCGCGGGCCAATTGCAGCGCGTCCCGCGCGAGCGTGTACGAATCGCGGTCCTCTGCGTCCAGCCACGCGGTCCGGGCTACCAGGTTGGCCAGGTCGAAGCACAGGCTCGCGGTGCGCCGGGCGAGCCGGCTCTCCTTCTGGAGCGCGCGTGCATTCAGTTCGCACAGTTCAGCACACTGTCGAAGCAGGCGTACCACCTCGCCGGACAGCGGCTCCCCTCGGGCGACCCGGCGGGCCATGCCCTCTTCGCAGGAAACCTGACACTGGAGGCTCGCGGCGATGCACCGGGACACATCCGCGTGCGCACCACCGATTCTGGCTGCCAGCATCGAGACCTCCTCCATCCAGAGCGACGACAAAGTTATGCACGAGGCGTCTGACGGCAACCTGAAGTGGGGGGCCCCGCGGTACGTGCTAATCGATGGGACATGCCCAAGTTCACCCTCGTTCCTCCCGAAATCGAGGCGTACGCGGACGCTCACACCACGGCACCCGCGCCCCTCTTCGATGAACTCCGTGATGTCACGTATGCGCGGATGTCCTCCCCCAACATGCAGGTCGGGTCCGTTGAAGGCACCTTCCTGCGCATGCTGGTCGCGTTGACCGGTGCGCGGCGGGTGTTGGAAATCGGGACCTTCACCGGGTACTCAGCGCTGATGATGGCGGAAGCGCTCCCGGATGATGGGGCGCTCATTACCTGCGACATCGACCCCGAGGCCACCGACGTGGCGCGCGCTTTCTTCCTGCGCAGTCCGCATGGACGGAAAATCGACCTGCGCATGGGGCCGGCGCTGGACACCCTGAAAACGCTCCAGGGGCCATTCGACCTGGCGTTCATCGACGCGGACAAGCCGAGCTACGCCGCCTACTGGGACGCGGTGTTGCCGCTGCTGCGGCCGGGCGGGCTCATCATCGCGGACAACGTGCTGTGGTCGGGCCGGGTGCTCCAGCCGGAGGGCCCCAGTGACCATGCGATTGTCGACTTCAACGCGAAGGTGGCGGCGGACCCTCGCGTGGAGCACGTGCTGCTCACGGTGCGTGACGGGATGATGCTCGCGCGCAAGCGCTGACGTCAGTAGCGGCGCAGGAAGCGTTCCAAGCCGGGGCGCAGGGCTTCGCGCTGGGCGATGCACAGGTCCACGCGTTCCAGCGCCTGCGCCAGGGCGCGCTCACCCCCTTCGAAGGTGGGCGCGTAGGGCGCGAAGAAGTCCGCGAACCGCGCGCGGTGTTCGGCGTCGCAGAAGAATCCGCCGGTGCCCAGCAGCCAGGGCGCGATGTCCCGCGGCAGCCGCTCCCGGAGCGTCTCGAAGTGCTCGCGCAGGAAGTCGAACGCACCCGCGCGGGTGGGCTGCTCCTCCAACTGCCGGAAGAGGATGGGCAGGGCCTCACGCGTGTCCACGTCCGGCGCCAGCAGCAGGGCCCGGCTGGCGCTGGCGAGCGCGGCATCCTGGAAGCCTCCCAGGGCGGTGAAGAGCAGGTCGCGCTCGCGGCTCTCCGTGGTGGTGCGCAGGGCTTCGAGCATGCGCTGGTGGAGGACGGCATCCCCCGAGGCCGCAGCGGCGCCCAGCACGCCCTGCGCCGCGTCCATGGACAGGGAGCGCCGGTCGTCCAGCCAGCGCAGCGCGAGCTTCCCGGCCTCCGTTCGCAGGAGGACGTCCTCGCCTGACTGGGCCACCATCCACACCAGCCGGGGCCGCAGCATGCGCACGTCGTCGCTTTCGCCCGGGCGCGGAACGAAGCCCAACTGGCGAGCCTGACCGCCAAAGAGGCCACGGACGAAGCGCGCGCGGTTTGGCCACGCGGCTCGCGGGACGAAGTCATCCCGCACGCTGGCGACCAGGGCCGCCGCGCCCATGACGAGGTCCGGGTCGTCCGCTCGCAGCAGGCGCGTGGCCAGTGTCAGGGCCTGGGCCACGTCCAGCTCGCCACTGGCCACCAGGGCCTCGGCGTCATCCAGCAGGACGCGGCGCTCGGCGATGCTGAGCCCCCGGCCCCCCTGCCGCGTCAGCCGCTCCATCGCATCACCGCGCAGCAGCGCGTGGTAGTAGCCGCGGCCTTCCGCGTTGGGGTGGACCCAGTCCGGGCAGGACTTCGCGCCATCCAGGGACAGCGTGCCCGTGGACTCCGAGAGCACCGTGCAGGCGCGGCCCTCCGTGCCCCCGGCGGCGTAGCGCACGCACACCGGCACCTGCCACGCCTGTTCTTCCCCGCGTCCGCCCGGCGAGCCCAGAGGGAGATAGCGCCGCTGCTCCAGGGTCAGCCGGGGCGGTCCCTCCTTGGGGCACTCCAGCGTCATGGCGACGCGCGGCGCGCCTGGCTGGTCCAGGAAGGAGGAGAAGGCGGGCGCCACGTCCTTGCCGGTGGCTTGGGTGAGGGCTTCGAAGAAGTCCGCGGTGGTGGCGGTGCCCCTCGCGTGGGTGTCCAGGTAGTGCCGCACGCCTTGCTGGAAGGCGTCGGGGCCCACCCAGGACTCGAACATGGCCAGCACCGCGGCGCCCTTGTTGTAGGTGATGCCGTCGAAGGCGGAGTGGACGTCTCCCGGCGCTTCGATGGGCTGCCGGACACTGCGCGCGCTGACGAGCCGGTCCTCCACCAGGGCATCACCTCGCGCTTCCACGCGGCGCACGTCACCGCGCCATTCGGGCTTCCACTGCGTCACGACTTTGTAGGCGAGCCAGTCCGCGAAGGACTCGTTGAGCCAGAGGTCGTCCCACCACGCGGGCGTCACGAGGTTGCCGAACCACTGATGCGCGAGCTCGTGCGCCTGCGTCAGCGCGAAGTAGCGCTGGCGCCACAGGGAGTCCCCCTCCACGGGGCCCAGCATGAGCGGGGCGCTGAAGGTGATGAGGCCGGGGTGCTCCATGGCGCCCCCTTGCGTGCCGGGCAGGGCCAGCACGTCCAGCTTCGCGTAGGGGTAGGACGTGCCGAACCACGTCTCCAAGTGCTCCAGCAGCGGGGGCGTGGCCTGCGCGGCCCAGGCCGCTTCCGCGGCGCGGCCCTGCGGCACCAGCATCCGCACCGGCACGCGGTGTTGGCCCGCGACGCCCGCGTCCACGGCTTGAAAGGGGCCCACCGCGAAGGCGACCAGGTACGAGGGCAGCGGGGGCGTTGTCTGGAAGCGCACCGTCTTCCATCCATCCGGGCCGTGCGTCTCGGCCTCCACCGGTGAATTGGCGAAGGCGCCGTCCTCCTCGCGCACGCGCAGGGTGAGCCGCCAGGGAATCTTGAAGGCGGGCTCGTCGAAGCAGGGGAAGGCGCGCCGAGCGGCCAGCGGCTGGAACTGGGTCATCGTGTACCAGCGCCCCGCGTCCTGTTCGCGGTAGACGCCTGAGCTCTCCCGGGCACGCGCCCGGCCCGTGTACGCCACGCGCAGGATGACGGTGCCGGGGCCCACCGCCTCACGCGGGAGGAAGACGAGCATGTCGCCGATGGGCAGCGTGGACGTCTTGACCCGCGCGCCCGCCACGATGAAGGCCGCGTCCTTCACGGAGAGCTCCTCCCCGTGCAGCCACACCTCGTGCGTGGCCTGGGGCAGCTCGATTTCGATGTCCGTCGTCCCGCTGAACATCTTCCGCCGCGGGTCCAGCTCCAGCGTCACCGTCTGCCGCACGGGCCGCACGGCCGGAGACAGCCGCAGTCCCGGCGGGGTGAGGACGGGGGCCTCCTTCTCGGGCGTCACGGCCTGCGTGACGGGGCGAGCGGGGGCAGACCGAGTGGGAGCGGGCTGGGGCCGCGAGCCCGCACAGGCGCCGAGGCAGAGGACGAGCAGCGGATAGATGAAGTGTCGGCACCGCACCGGGAGCATCTCCATCCGCGGCAGGAAGGGGCGCGCGGGCGGACATTCTCCATGACTGGCGCCAGGGCCGCGAGCAGGTCGCGGCCCCACCTTCACTTCAGGCGTTGAGGACGGGGTAGGCGGCCAGCAGCTCCACGAGCGCGGGGCCGTACAGCCGCACCCGCTTCTCCCCCAAGTAGGGCACCTGCGTCAGCGCCTCCACGTCCTTCGGGGGCTGCGAGGCCAGCGCGTCCATCAGCGGATTGGTCAGCACCACGCTGGGCGTCACCTTGCGCTCGGTGGCCTTCTCCACGCGGAAGGTCTTGAGGGCCTCCTCGCGCTTGCGCTTGTTGGTGTCCTTGGGGCCCTTGGGTTCGCGCTCCGGCGCCAGTTCGCCCCGGCGCGACTTCTCCAACAGTTCGCGCACCACGGCCAGGAGCTCCTCCCCGTGCGAGCGGATGAAGGAGCCCCGCACGCCGGCCATGCGCGCCAACTCCTTGGGGTTGGTGGGCAGCTTCACCGCGATGTCACCCAACGCCATGTTGGAGAGCATCCGCCCCATAGGGACGTTGTCCTTCTCCGCCCACTCCAGCCGCTTGCGGTGCAGGGCGTGGGCAATGGCGTGGGCCAGCGTCATCTGCGTGGGATTCAGCCCGGCGCGGGGCAGCTTGGGCTTGAAGTCCGCGCCCACGTCGGGGCGCGCCGCGGCCTCGTCGCACAGGCGGACGCAGTCCAGGAGGACCTCCTCCAGGATGTCGGCCTCGCGGCAGGCGTCGCGGACCTGGCGGCCCAGCTCGCACAGGTAGCGCACGTCATTGGCGATGTACTCCCGCATGCCCGGGGGCAGGGGGCGGATGGAGAAGTCCGACTGTTGGTGCTCCTTCGGCAGCTCCACGCCCAGCCGTTCCCGGGCGAGGTCGGCCAGGCCCACCTTGGGCCACCCCAGCAGGGTGGCCGCCCGGTGGGTGTCGAAGAGGCCCTGCACTCGGACTCCCACCTCGGCGAGGAACTGGAGGTCGCCCTGGGCGGCGTGGAAGAACTTGGTGCGCGCCGGGTCGGCCATCAGCGGGGCGAGCATGCCCGGCACCACGCCCGGTTGGAGCGTGTCCAACAGGAAGACCTGGTCGTCGGTGGCGAGCTGGAGGAAGCACAGCCGGGCGCGGAAGGCGTGCATCGAATCCGCCTCCAGGTCCACGGCGATTTCGCGCGCGGCTTCCAGCGTGCGGGTCGCGCTCTCTTCTCCTGAGGCATCTACTACGTCAACGGCACCTTGCGGGTAGGTCGGCATTGCGGGAGGCAGGCTAGCGGACCGGGCCTTGGGATTGAGGTGTTTTTTCCCGGGCCGCCGCTAGGATGGCCGCGCCGATGAACGACGTCCAGCGCCTGGAAAAGAGTCTGCTTGGCCACATGGGCCGAGCCATCGCGGACCACCGCCTCATTGAGGACGGGGACCGCATCATGGTGGGCGTGTCCGGAGGCAAGGACTCCTACACGATGCTGCACCTCCTGCGGGAGCTCCAGCGTCGCGCACCCGTGAAGTTCGAGCTGCTGGCGGTGAACCTGGACCAGGGCCACCCCGGCTTCCCAGCGGACAAGCTGGAGGCGTACTTCCAGCGTGAGGGCTACCCGTACAAGCTGTTGAAGGAGGACACCTACAGCATCGTCCTGGAGAAGACGCCTCCGGGGAAGACGCAGTGCTCGGTGTGCTCGCGCATGCGGCGCGGCATCCTCTATACGGCGGCGGTGGAGCTGGGGTGCACCAAGATTGCCCTGGGCCACCACCGCGACGACCTCATCCACACGCTGCTGCTCAACCTCTTCTTCGCCGGCTCCATCAAGGCGATGCCGCCCCTCTTGCGCAGCGACGATGGGCGCAACGTGGTCATCCGCCCGCTGTGCTACGCGCCGGAGAAGGACATCGCGAAGTTCGCGGAGTTGATGGCCTTCCCCATCATCCCGTGTGACTTGTGCGGCACGCAGGAGAACCTCCAGCGCAAGCGGATGCAGCGGCTGATGGAGGAGCTGGGCAAGGAGATTCCCAACGTCCGCCAGAGCGTCCTCAACGCCATGGCGAACGTGCGGCCGAGTCACCTGCTGGACAAGACGCTCAACCCCGACCCGCTGCACGCCAGCGAGGAAGGGGCCACGACGACCGAACCGAAGGACACGCAAGGGAGCGCCAGCCCATGGCTCGAGAGCAGGCAGTGAAGGCGCGGAACGACCGCAACGGCGCACTGGTGGAGGCGATGCTGCTGGCCGCGATGGCCGACGGGCGCGTCTCGCAGCGGGAGATGCAGACGCTCCTCAGCCGCGTGCTGGAGCGCCCGGAGTTCGAGGGCACCCGCCCGGATGAGCTCAACGCCCTGGTGGAGACCAGCGCCGCGCGGTTGTCGGAGGCGAAGAATCTGGATGACGTGCTCGCGTCGCTGCGGCGCCGGCTGCCGGACCATAAGAACCGGATGCTGGCCTTCGGGCTGGCGGCGGCGGTGGCCCTGGCGGACCAGCGTGCCACGCGGGACGAGCTGGGCCTGCTCAAGACGTTCCAGGCCGCGCTGGGCATCTCCGAGGACGAGGTGGCGCAAATCATCGACGTCATCGAGAACGGCGGCAGCCTGGCGGAGGCGCTGGGCGAGCCGCTGGAGCGGCTGTTCGCGGAGGTCATGGTGCTGGTGAGCGCCGCGGACGGGAAGCTCCAGGAGGCCGAGGCCCGGGCGCTGGTGGAGAGCTTCGCGGCGGACCCCCTCTTCGAGAACGTCAGCCCCGAGCGCGCCCAGAGCTTCGTCAGCGAGTCCGTGACGGCCCTGGCCGCCGAGGGCCTGCCCCAGCGACTCCATGTGCTGGCCCACGGCCTGACGACGCACGCCCAGCGGGTGAAGGCCTTCCGGCTGGCCATCAAGATTGCCCACGCGGGGGGCGCCCCGAGCCATCCCGAGCAGCGAATCCTGGATATGCTCCAGGCCACCTTCGGCCTGGCTGACGATGAAGTGGCGCGACTGAGCAGGGAGGGGTAGTTAGGGGGTCGTATGACCCTGCAAGCCCCCTCGACGCCCCGGCATTCCTTCCGGTTCGGGCTGCCCCCCTCCCTGGGCAGCGAGTCGGCGCGAGAGCGCGCGGACCGCCTGGCGTCGTTCCTCCAGCGCGCGCTGGGCAAGCTGGTGGAGGTGAGCGTCGCGTCCAGCTACGAGACGCTCGCCAAGGATTTGCTCTCTGGCCGCGCGGACGCGGCCTGGGCCCCGCCCTTCGTCTGCGCGCGCATGGAAGCCATGGGCGTGCGCGTGGTGGTGCGCGGCGTGCGCCGGGGCATGTCGTCCTACCGGTCCGCCCTGGTGTGCCGGGCGGGCGCGGGGCTGACGGTGGAGCGGCTGAAGGGCACCACCGCCACATGGGTGGACCGGGATTCGGTGGCGGGCTACCTGCTGCCCACCGCCTACCTCAAGACGCAGGGCCTGGAGCCGACGCGGGCCTTCTTCGCGCAGCACTTCGCGGGCTCGTACCAGGGCGCGCTGGAGTCGGTGCTGGACGGCAAGGCGGACGTCACCAGCGTCTTTTGCCCGCCGGCGTCCACGGGGCTGACGTTCGCCACCGGCGTGGAGGACGTGCTGGGCGCGGGCGCCGGCCGGCGCTTCGAGCTGATTGCGTACACCGACGAGGCCCCCAACGACGGTGTCCCGGTGGCCATGGGGCTGCAGCCGCAGTTGGTGAGCTCGCTGGAGTCCACGCTGCTGAGCCTCCAGACGTCGCCGGATGGGCAGGCGCTGCTGAAGGACATCTTCAACGCGGAGCGCTTCGAATCCGCGCCGCGCATGGGCTACCGCGCGCTGTACCGCGTGGCGCTGGCCAGCCTGTAGCCGCGCCGCCAGGCGTCATCGTTTCGTGCCGCTCATCCCGTGCGCGTTGGGGCAGGATGCGCGCATGTCCGAATCCAAGCGCTACGAGGGTGGTTGCCACTGTGGTCTGGTCCGTTACGACGTGAGCCTGGACCTGAGCCAGCCGCTGGTGTCCTGTAACTGTTCCATCTGTCTCAAGACGGGCATGTTGTTGGGCTTCGCCCCCGCGGAGCAGTTCAACCTCCAGAAGGGGGCCGAGCACATCACCGACTACCAGTTCGGCAAGAAGTCCATTCACCACCTGTTCTGTGACACCTGCGGGGTCCGCTCCTTCGGCAAAGGCACGATGCCGGACGGCAAGGAGATGCGCGCCATCAACGTCCGCTGCCTGGACGGCATCGAACTGGACGGCCTGCCGGTGATGAAGGTGGACGGAAAGAATCTCTAGGCCGCGGGCTACTTGCCGCCGTCGCCCTGTCCGCCGGGGCCCTTCGGTGGAGGCCGCTTCGCTGGGGCGGGTTTCGCACCCGGCGCGGCGGCCGGTGGACGGGCCGGGGCGGCGGGCCGCGCCTGACCGGCGTTCACGGGCGACGTCGCGGGGGAGGAGCCACCGCTGGCGCGCGCCGGAGGCCTGGGGGACTGGGCCCTCGCCGCCTGACGCAGGTCGAAGTTGATGACGGTGGGCTCGGTGGCGAAGCGGTCCTCTTCCAGCTCCTCCGCGTACATGTCCCGCATGAAGGCCGCCAGGTGCGCCGTCGTCGCGTGCAGCTTCTCCGTGAGGAGGAACTCCTCCAACGCGAGCTGCAGCTCACCGGCCGTGGAGAAGCGCTCGTCCCGCTTGCGCGCCAGCGCCTTGAAGACGATGGCGTCCAGCGCCTTGGGAATCTCCGGCACCACCTCCGACGGAGGGACAATCTTCGTTCCCACCACCGCCTTGAGCGTGGCCAGCTCCGTCTCACGCTTGAAGAGGCGCTGCTGTGTCAGCAACTCGTAGAAAACCGTCCCCAGGCCGAACACGTCCGAGCGCGAGTCCAGCGGCTCACCCCGGGCCTGCTCCGGGGACATGTACGCGTGCTTGCCCTTGATGGTGCCGACAATCGTCTGGGACAGCTTCCCGGACGCCTTGGCCACGCCGAAGTCGATGAGCTTCACGCCGCCGTTGAAGCCCACCAGCACGTTCTGCGGGGACACATCCCGGTGGATCAACGCCAGCTTCCGGCCCGAAGGGCTGCGCGCGTTGTGGGCCGCGTCCAGGCCCGCGGCGGCGTCCGCGATGATGCGGCACTTGAGCCCCAGCGGGATGGTGATGCCGTGCTGCTGGGCCCGGGCGCCCAGGGGCCCCACGGCCTCGCCATGCACGTACTCCATGGCGATGAAGTACTGCCCGTCCACGTCTCCCAAGTCGTAGATTTGCGCGATGTTGGGGTGGTTGAGGTGCGCGGCGATGCGCCCCTCGTCCAGGAACATGTCGATGAACTCGTCGTCCTCGGACAGGTGGGGCAGGAGCCGCTTCACCACCAGCAGCTTCTGGAACCCCACCGGCCCCTTCTGCCGGGCGAGGTAGACGGCGCCCATGCCGCCGATGGCGAGTTTCCGAAGCAGCTCGTAGCGGCCGAATGTTTCCACGACGTCCGCCACGATAGCCGCGCCGGGTGGGAACACGGAAGTCCACGGTGCATCATTTCCTGTAACACCGCGACTTCCCTGTCTTGGCCGGGGTGACCCGGACCTCCCTGCCGGGCCTACGGGACCGCGCAGAGGCTGCGGTAGCGGACCTCCACCGACTGGCCGGCCAAGGGGACGGCCCCGGGCTGGAAGACGATGGCGTTCTGCTCCGCGTCGTAGACCCACTGCGTCGCGGGCACCGGCTGGCCCTGGACGCGCACGGCCATCTCCCCCAGGCCCGTGGGCGCCGCGGTGAGCGGGAAGTCCGCCTGCGGCTCCCCGGCACCCTGGATGACCTGGTCCAGCAGCCCGTCGTAGTTCTGTCCGCAGATGTTGGCCACCTGTCCCCCCGTGCCGTGGGCCACGGCGGTGAAGCGGGCCGAGCCACTGCCCGCGGTCGCGCAGCCGGCGTCGGTGGGCACCAGTCCGTAGAGCCGGCTGCGGTGGGACATGCCCGTCCCCTTCAGCGTCTGGAGGAACTGGATGTAGCTCTCCGGACCGAAGCCGGAGTTGTCGTCCTCGTCGGCCAGGACCACCACCGCCATGCGGGCCGCCGCGCGGACGAAGCCGGAGTTGCCGTCATTGGCCTGCGGGGTGCGCGGGTCATCCATCTGCTCGGACAGGGGCGCGGAGAGTGCCTGGCGCATCGTCTCCAGGCCCTGCACCAGGTTGTGGCACATGCCCACGCCCAGGTTGGCCTGGATGTCCGCGGCCGCGGTGGCGCTGGAGCTGGACACCACGCGAGGCCGGCTGCCATCCACCGGGAAGAGGCGCCCGGCCTCGCCGCCGTTGGCGCCGCCGCCGCACTGCGGGCCCCGGGCCACCAGGCCCGTGCTGGTGACACCCACGCGCACGTCCACGCCGTTCGTCTGGGCCGCCTGCAGCCACTGCGGAATCGCCTCCTTCAGCCGGTCCTGGTACTGCTGCATGGTGGTGGTGTTGGACACCACGAAGAGGACGTCCAGTTGGCTGTCGGTGCCCTGCGTGTAGCGGTCCACCTGGATGCCCTCGTGGTTCGTCTCCGCCAGCAGCGGCACGAGCAAGGGTGAAGGCTCATTGGGTGTGCGCAGGTACAGCGGGCTGAAGTGCTGGCCGTGCACGTTGCGCGCGTAGCCGATCTCCAGCTCGAAGCCCGCGCCCGGCCCCAGCGTGACGGGCGCCGTCATGGGCATCACCAGCGAGAACTGGTGGCTGGTGCCGTTGCCGATGTCCGCGCCCGTCACCGTGACGGGGCTGCTGCACCGGTTGGCCACGTACGTCTTCCGGGGCGCCGCAGCGCAGTCGTAGCGGATGGGGCCGAAGTCCACGAAGGATGGCGACGCCACCAGGCAGCTCTGCCGGGACACGCCCTTGAGGGGCAGGCGCACCATGGGCGCGGCCGGGTTGCTCACCGTCAACTGCAACTCGCCGGTGAAGTCACCCTCCGCCTGCGGCCGGAAGGCCACCATGGCGCTGAAGCCCGAGTCGTACGGCACCACGCCGCCCGTG
Source organism: Myxococcus sp. CA005 (assembly GCF_006518205.1). Classification (NCBI taxonomy): domain Bacteria; kingdom Pseudomonadati; phylum Myxococcota; class Myxococcia; order Myxococcales; family Myxococcaceae; genus Myxococcus; species Myxococcus sp. CA005. Next base: position 43,814 of record NZ_SRLV01000067.1, read on the forward strand.
AGCCGGCCGCCCGGCATGAAGAAGACGCCGCCGCCGTTGTTGCTGATGTGGATGTTCTTCACGGCGCACTCGGCGCTGCCCGGGTTGCGGAAGTAGAAGCCCTGCACCGCGCCCCGGCCTGGCGTCACGTTGCCGAAGTCCATCACCGGCTGCGGCGTCAACTCGTACACGCACGGCGCGGTGGCGCGCGAGCGGCCAGTGAGGATGATTTCGCGCTCCGGGTTGAACAGGTCATCCGAGCGCACGCGCAGCGCGGCCGTCCACGTGCCCACTGAGGTGGGCTCGAAGTAGACCTTCAGCTCCAGCGCGTCGGTGCCAGGGGCAATGGGCAGCCCGGGCGTCGCCTCCAGCACGGGCCAGACGCCGCCGCTCCACGGATAGGCCTCGGTGCCGCGCGTGGGCACGTCCACGCTGAACTGCGGACTGTCGCCGCCCGCCGCCACGCCGAGGAACTGGAGGGGGCCGTTGGTGCCCGCGTTGGAGATGCGGATGACGCGCTCCACCTTGCCGCCCACCGGCACCTCGCCGAAGTCCAGCGACACCGGCGTCACCGCCAGCGTGGGCCGGCCGCCGCGCGCGTCCAGAATCACCTGCGAATTGCGCGCCTTGTCGGACGTGTAGTGCACCGTGAGGTCGCCCACGTTGGGACCGGAGTAGCGCGCCGCGAACTCCATCTGCATCTCGACGACTTCGCCCGGGGCGACGGAGGAGCCCTCCGGCCGGGAGAGCGGCACGAAGGCATGGTCGCTGGTCACCAGCCGCTCGATGGTGACGGGGCGCCAGGTGATGTTGCGCGCGCGTGTGTACGACTGCGTGCGCTCATGCACGGGAATCAAGTCGAAGGGGACGGGCGCCGGGTCGAACACGAAGGCCGAGGCCACCGAGTTGCCCTTCAGCTCCACGGTGGCCGGCGTGCAGCCCTCACAGGAGAGAATCTCCAGGCGCGCGCCCATGTTCCCCAGCGCGCGGGGCAGGTACCTGGTGCTCACCTTGCGCGACGACAGTGGGGGGATGGTGATGGTGTCCGCGGCGAAGGGGTCCGGGTGCGTGCCCGCCACCGTCAGCGTCAGCGGCAGGTCCACGGGATTCGTCACCGTGACCTCCAGCGTGCGCTCGCTGTCCACCTCGAGCGTCTCGTAGTCCAGGAAGGGCGGCTCCACGCCGATGGGGGTGGGCGTGCCCACGCCCATCGCCTGCACCTGGGCTTCCGCGCCTTGGTTGGCGTCCGTCTTGACGTGCACCGTCTCCGTCGCCAGGCCTTCGGTGAGCGGGTGGAAGCGGACGTGCACCACGTGGGACTCGCCCGGCAGCACCCGTTCGGCGCCTTCGCCCAGCTCCACTTCATAGGAGGGGTTGTTGGCCAGACCCAGCGCGTCCAGGGCGGAGAAGGGCACGTACCCGACGTTGCGGATGCGGACCTTCCGCTCGCGCCACTCGCCCACGGGCACATCGCCAAAGTCGAGGAGGTCCGTGTCCACCACCGCGGTGGCCTGCACCGCGCGGGTCTCCTTCCCCTCGTGGCACGCCGTCCCGATGGTTACGAGCAACGCCAGTGTGAGTCCACGCCCTGTCAGCCCCATCCTCATTGCCCGCTCCCCACCCTTCTCCCCACACCCACCAGCCCGTGCCCGGTGAGTGATCCGCCCCTTGCTCCTCCATCAATTTACGTACCAGCCCAGGGAGCGAGGGGGAGTCTCCCTGATTTCAGGAGGTTGGCGTGATGTGGGTGTCATCAGGTTGGCAAAGAGGAAGGGCGATGCTCTGGAGGGTGAAAGACTTTCCCGTCCTTCTGGCGGTGAGGAAGTGTGGGTGACTGTCAGCGGATGAGGCGAATGAGCGCCTCCGCGACCATTTTGGGCTGCTCCATGTGGACGTGGTGTCCGCCGGGGAGGTGCAGCGGTGGATGGGCGAGGGTTTGGAGCGCCTGCGTACGGTTGCGCATGAGGGCTTCATCGTGGCGCAGCCCGCCGGTGGCGAGGATGAGCTGCAGCGGGCAGGTGACGCCGGCCTGGAGCGCCATCCACTGGGCCTCGTCATAACCCATGCCGAAGCGGCGGCGGTGGCGCGGGTCGAAGGTGAAGGCGAAGCCGCCCTCGTAGGGCTCCGTCCCGTGCCGGGCGAGGTACAGCGCCGCGTCCTGCGTCAGCGTGGGGCTGTTCTCCAGCAGCCGTGCCGCGGCGGCTTCCACGGTGGGGTAGCGCTTGCGGTTGGGCGGGCGGCGCGCGTCATCCAGTGCGCTGCGCAGCCGGCCCAGGGCCCCTTCCGCGGGCCCGCCAGCGGGGCCCAGGCTTTCGATGAGCGTCACGCTCTTCACGCGCCCTGGACGGGCGGCGGCGTAGGCCTGTGAGACGATGCCGCCCAGCGAGTGCCCCACCAGGTGCACCGCGTCCAGGCCCAGCCCGTCCAGCGTGGCCTCTACGTCGAGCGCGTAGTCGCTGAACTGGTAGGTGGCGCCGGGACCCACGTGGGCGCTGCGGCCCATGCCCCGAAAGTCGAGCAGCACCAGCCGCCACGTTTGGGGCAGGTGCGGGATGAGGGCATCGAAGCTGTGGGAATGGTCCAGCCAGCCATGCAGGAAAAGCACAGCGGGCGCGTCGGGCGCGGGGCGCTGCCGGACATTCAGCGCCAGGCCTTCGGCATCAACAGAGAGGGATTCGAGCGCGTCGGACACGGGAGCCTCCTGCCCCGTGCCTTACCCGGTTCACGCGCCCGGGAGAACCGTCATCCACGCCCGGACGCGGCGCGCGTTCAGCGGGGTCCAGCGGGTTGTCGCGGCGGCCCACCCGTGTCGGGCCGAGAGAGAATCATCGCGAGCTGGCGCGCCTGATTCTCGGTGGCGCAGCGGTACTCCTGCTGCTTGCCGTTGTCCTTCTCGATACGGAGAACCCAGACATCGTTTTCCTTCGTAACATTCGCCTGCTGGGACATGTGGCGGTTCCTCCCCGCCGCGGGGAAGAGCATGTTTCATGCCGCACAGGAGAGCGGCCTCAAAGGCCCGAATTTCCGGCACTGCGCCGCTCCGCCTCTGGAGCGGGGTGACAAAAATTGTGCACAGTTGCGACAATTTTGGCCAGAAAGCCTCGCATAGATTGCGTAGTGCCCCAGGGCGGGTCTGCCTTTACCCTGTTACAACCCGAGGTGTCAGGTGTCCTGGGCGTCAGGCCATTCCCAGGCGGAGCGGTAGCCGCCGTGGGTCTGGGTCCCCTCGACGAAGCGGGCATAGAAGGGGTGCCCGCTGAGCGTGGCGGAGTCGCCCACGACGAAGAGGTGACGGCGTGCGCGGGTGAGGGCCACGTTCATGCGGCGCAGGTCGGTGAGGAAGCCGAGCTGCCCCTCACTGTTGGAGCGGGTGAGGGAGACGATGATGGCGTCCTTCTCCCGGCCCTGGAACGCGTCGACGGTGTCGACCTCCACCTCGGGGCTGAGCGCCTCGATGCGCTCGCGGAGCTGATGGGCCTGGGCGCTGTAGGGCGTAATCACCGCCAGCTCGCGGGGGGCCAGTCCGGCGGCGAGCAGGGCGCGCACGCGGGCTTCCACCAGTCCAGCCTCGCCGGGGTTGAAGAGGCTTCGCGTGGTGGGCTCGACTTCTTCGTCGAAGCCCTTGCCCGCGGTGTCCAGGTAGAGCACGGGGGGCGCATCCACGTCCGCGCCAGGCGTGAGGACGGCGTCCAGCGTGCGGTCCGCGATGGAGGGGTGGGCGCGAAGCTCGCCGCCGTACATCTCCCTTGAGGGGAAATCCATGATGCGCGCGTTCATCCGGTACTGCTCGCGCAGCATGCGTTTGACGCCCTCTCCATGGTCCTTGAGCAAGCGCTCGAAGAGGCTCACGCCCAGGCCGGCCTTCGCGGCCTCCTGGGAGAGGACGGTGGGCGGTAGCTGCTGCGGGTCGCCAGCGAGGATGACGCGGGGGGCGCGCAGGAAGCCCAGCAGCGCCAGGGGCTCGGTTGCCTGGGTGGCTTCATCAAGCAGCGCCAGGTCGAACTGCTGTCCAGAGAGCACGCCGGAGTCGAGGCTGGAGAGCGTCACGCAGATGACATCCGCGTTGGCGAGCACGGACTTCACGGCCTTGCGCTCCAGGGCGCGGGCCTCGTCGAGCATGCCCTTGGCTTCCGTGGTGGACGCGCGGGCGTTGGCGAAGCGCTCGCGGCTGCGGCCTTGGTTGCGCTGGCGGCGCGCGTAGCCCAGCAGGGAGAAGGCCTCGTCGAAGAGGTCGCGGGAGACGGCGCGGTCCGGGTGGGACTCCACGACGATGTCCAGGGTGTGTTCCTGGAGCCGGGCGGCCACGCGGGCGGGGTGGCCCACGCGGATGGCGCGCAGGCCCTTGTCCAGGCACAGGTCCAACAGGTGGTCCACGGCGGCGTTGCTGGCGGCGGTGCAGAGCAGGCGCTTGCCGTCCGCCACGGCCTGGGCGGCGACCTCGGCCAGCACGGTGGACTTGCCGGTGCCCGGAGGGCCGTGGACCAGGAAGAAGTCCTCGGCGGCGAGCGCGCGGGCGGTGGCGTCCTGCTGTTCGGGGTTGAGGGGG
>NZ_SRLV01000068.1:0-47672 GCF_006518205.1 Myxococcus sp. CA005
GCTTCGGGCAGACGCGTTCACACCTGCATCTTCGAGGAAAGCCCCCATCGGGTGAAGACTCCGGACGTCCTCTTGGTCGTCCCCCATCCCGGCAGGCACCCCTCCCCCGAAGGTCTGCCATTGCCAGCCAACCCCACGCTCCCGCCAAGAGCCCTCACCCCCCGTTACAGCGACAATGTATGTCTTCTTTTCAACGGCCTTGAATTCTTGCGCTGCGGGCTACTCTGCCCCAGAATGAGTCCCAAACACCCCACCCCTGGCAAACTTCGCCAGAATTTACAGTCCGGTTGCGATGATTTGCCCTGACTGTATATATTGACTCATTCATCGCCCTCCCGCCGCATTCCCAACCGGAGCACTCTGGACCCTCCCCCATGGAATCTGTCGCCCGCTCCCAGACTTCATCGCCTCGCCAAGTCGTACGGACCGTGCTTCATGAGGCCCTGGAGAGCAAACTCGGTGGGGAGGTCGTGGTCCGGTCCACCTCCGTGTCCGGACGGATCTTCGTGGTGGCGCGGAAGGTGGCCTGGGCGGTCCTCAACGGGCCGGGGGCGCTCAACTTCTCTTCGGTGCTCATCCGGGAGCGGGTGGTCAGCCGCGAGGACGTCGAGCAGGTGGTGGCGGAGTGCCGGCAGAGCGGGGGCAACTTCTGCGAGACGCTGGTGACGTGGGGCCTGGTTCCCCGGGACACCATGCGAGACCTGCTGCGCCGCCACATGTCGGAGCAGTTGGAGGCCTTGCTGTCGCTGACGGACGCCCAGGCCATGTTCGTTCCGCAGCCGCGCACCTACTCCAGCCAACTGACGTATGGCCTGGATGAGCTGATTTCCACTGTCGCGAAGCCACCCACCCACCCGCTGGTAGAAAGCGAAGTCATGGCGAACGTGAAGCAGTCCCTGGAAGAGACGCTGAAAATCGAGGGGGCCTTCGCGGCCTGTCTGGCGGACTCGAAGAGCGGCATGTGCCTGGGCAGCGTTGGCGGCAGCCCCGCCTTCAACATCGAGACGGCGGCGGCGGCCAACACCGAGGTCGTGCGCGCCAAGACGAAGGCCATGAGCATGCTGGGCATCAAGGACCGCATCGAGGACATCCTCATCACGCTCGGCGAGCAGTACCACCTCATCCGCCCGCTGACGGGCAAGGAGGGCCTGTTCCTGTACGTGGCCCTGCACCGCGCCAGCGCCAACCTGGCGATGGCCCGCTACAAGCTGTCCGAGGTCGAGAAGTCGCTTCAGGTGTGAGCCGTCCCCCAGGTGGATGAGCGCCCGCCCGCCAGCCGGGCGGCGCGCCCCACCCCGCCTCGGACGCGCCCAGGTGGATGCGCGTCAGGGCCCCGCCTCGTTAGAGAGTGCAGCCCCTTCCTGTTGGCACCCATGAAGTCCGTGCGACCGCACGGCGCGGGTGGCCCCGGACGCGCCGGGAATGACGCGGCGCAATGGCAGGTAGAGGAATGACACGTCCCACGAGGGGGGCAAGAGAGGCACCATGTCCTGTCCACAGCCACGACCCACCGAGTTCCGCCTTCCGCTGCGGGCCGAGTCCTTCTCCATCGACGAGCACCGCAACGTGCACTGCCGCTTCTACGGCGGCTGCATCGACGTCGCGGTGAAGAAGGACTGGGATAGCTTCACCTGCGCCAAGTGCCCTCTGTTCCACGAGGACCAGGCCCCGGGCGCCAGCGCGTACGCCTTCAACCAGCCCGCGGATCCGGGCCGGCCCTAGCGGTCATCCGCGGACAGGCCCCGGCGGTGCGCGCTTCCATGGGACGAGGGAGCGCCCCACCGCCGGAGCCACTGTTGACCAGCCCACGCGAAGCCGGGACTCCTGGAGGGAGTAGGCATGCGGGGCTCCTGACGCCAGCTTGGGCCCAACCTGCACGGGCGACTCCTCCGCCTGAAGGGAGAGGCCCCCATGCTGCGCCAGCTCCTGCTCTCCGACTTCCGTTCCGAGGGCCCCGCCGCCGGACATGGCTGGCCGCTGGTGCAGCACACGTTTCCCACCGTGCAGCTCGCGCCCCTGGCCGCCGGGCGCGGGGGCCGCGTGCTCCACCTGGACGCTTCCGAATGGAACGCGCCAGCCTTCGACCCCATCGCCTGGGACGCTCGCGTCTTCGAAGCGGCGGAGAGCACCGAATGGCTGTCCTTGCATCTGGACGGCGCGAGCTGTGAGGCGCTCGTCGTGGCCGCGCTGGAAATCCTCACCCGCTACCAATGTCTGGTGCGGCGCCGCAACGCGGCCTCGGCCACACCGCTCTTCAGCCGGCTGCTGGCGCGGTACCGCTCGCTGCATGATTTAGAGCAGCCCCGGGTGCGCGCGGAGTTCCACCGCGCGGTGGATGCCTGGCAATGGACGCTCCGGCTGCGGCCAGATGTGGACCTTCCGCCGCAGGCCGCGGCCTTCTTCCATGAAGGGGAACAACCCACGACGCCGCTTCACGCCGACCGCGCGGTGCGGGTGTTGGAGGAGGCCGGCGCGGATGACGTCACCTGCCGGCGCGTGCGGGAGTTGCTGACGCGCGACGCGCGCACCGCCAACGCGCGGGACGTGTCCCTGCTGGACACCGCGGACGCGCTGTCGTTCTTCTGCCGGGAGTCCTCCGCCTGGTTCCGCGAGGCCCCGCCCGAGCACCGCCGCCGTCAGGTGGCCCGGATGCTCGCGCGGCTGCGGCCCGAACATCTGCGCTGGTTGGGACACATGCGCTTGGCGCCGGCCGTGCGCGGACAGCTCGAGGTCCTGGTGGCCGCCCACTTCCCGGTGGACGGCACGGCCTGAGCTGGACGGCACGCGCGCGGCCTCCCACGCTACGCATGAGCGGTCTGGTCCGGTGGGCAAGCAAAGGCGTTGTCGTTCATCGTGACGTCGCCCGTGATGCCAGCGGCCTGCTGTCGCTCGGTAATCTCGCGCAGGTTGCGCTCCTGCTTGTGCCCCATGGCTCCGCCCAGAATCACGCCCATGATGAGGACGGAGAAGATGACGACTCCCAGGATGGTGGCGCCAAGGATTTCCATGAGCTGACCCTCGCTTGCTGGGGCCGCGCGCCACGGAGGCGAGCACGGCCACTTTGTCTTCACCCTGGAAAGGTGTGTCGTCCCTCCCTTCACGGCGCTGCTTCCCCGACCGTCCGTGGCAGGGACGTCCGCCCTCCCGGCAGACAGGCGGCTAACGCGAGAGCATGTCTGGTTTCTCGAAGCGAGGCAGACACAGCCGGAAGCGCGTGCCCTCTTCCGGGTAGCCGCCGCCCAGCCGGGTGCACGTGAAGTCCAACAAGTCATTGCTCATCCGCGCCATCCGGTCCGCGGAGACGGAGATTCGGTTGACGGAGATGGCCTGCAACGGGCTGCGCAGGTCATGCCCGAGGACGCCCAGGAACTGCTCGCGGAACACCACCGTCTGCCGCGGGGATGCCCTCGAAGAGCAACTGCAAGGCGTCCACGCCAGGGAGGCGGGCGCCCCGGCGTCCCGTGTCAATGCCCCACGGCCGCAGATGCCTGTCATGACACGGACAAATCAGACATCCCCTTCGCCTGCCATGGAAAACACTTCCAGCAGCCTCTCACGCAAAGGCATCAAACTCGGGAATCATGGCACGCAGCCAACACAGCCTGTCACCGCGATATAATGAGAGACGACGGAGGACGTTGGCATCGGCGTCCGCCCACTGTACGCGGAGCGGCTGGGAATGGGCAGGCGAGCAAGCGGGCCCTCTTCGCCTCGACCGCACGGCCACCCTCCGGCCAGGGAACGAGCAACTCCCACATGGCGGGTTCGGGGGAGGGACACCACCTTCCGCAAGCGGATATCGCCTGAGAGGGATAGGCCGCGTGAGGAGCGTGACACCCCCATGTGGAGCCCATCTCCCCGTCGAGTTCGTCCCGCGCCGTGGCGCGTGCGGGGGGGTACGCGCGCATCCGCGCGGCCCCTGGCGGCCCCGCCGGCGACGTCCCGTCCCCTGGACACACACGCACCGCCGCGCCCCTATCGGGGACGGCCGCATGGCGTGTCCTCCATGGCCTGTGGACTGTCGCTCACCGCATTGGGCGGCGCCGGCATCCAGGTGCTGGGCCCTTCCTGTCTGGAGCGGCTGCGTCGGCGGAAGCGGGGGCTCCATCGCTGGTGGCACCGCTCCCAGGAGCCGCTGATGGAGTCCATGGAGACGGCCCTGACCATGGCGCTGCTCGGCGTGTCCGTCCTGCCACTGGTGGGTGACGACAATCCACCGGAGGAGTGGACCGCCCGGCCCGACGCGGTGCGCGACATCCGGGACGACGCTCCGGACGACGACCTCGATTTCGAGTCTGCCTTCGCGTCCTACTAACGCGCCTGTTAACACCGGGGCATGACGACCGCGCCCCGCCCCAATCCGCTGCTGTCGGACCGCGACGTGGACTTCCAGCTCTACGAGGTGCTGGATGCCACGTCGCTGTGTGCCCTGCCCGCGTTCGCGGAGCACTCCCGCGACACCTTCACCCTGCTGCTGGACAGCACGCGTCGCTTCGCGCGCGAGGTGCTCTACCCCACCTACCGCGACATGGACGCCCAGCCCCCGTCCTTCCGCGACGGGCGCGTCCACGTCCACCCGCTGATGCGCGAGCTGTACCCGCGTCTGGTGGAGCTGGGCCTGCTCACCGCCACGCGCCCGCCCGACGTCGGCGGACAGCAACTGCCGCTCACCGTGCACGCGGTATCCACCGCCTACCTCATGGCGGCCAACCTGAGCGTCTACGCCTGGCTGGGCCTGACGCTGGGCGCGGCGCACCTGCTGGAGGTGTTCGGCACGCCGGAGGTGAAGGCGACCTTCATGGAACCGATGTACCGGGGCGAATGGACGGGCACCATGGCCCTCACCGAGCCGCAGGCGGGCAGCAGCCTCGCGGACGTGCGGACCCGGGCGACGCCCGCGCCGGACGGCACCTGGCGCATCCAGGGTTCGAAAATCTTCATCAGCGGCGCGGACCAGGACTTCAACGAGAACGTGGTGCACCTGACGCTGGCGCGCATCGAAGGCGCGGAGGGCGGCACGCGGGGCATCTCCCTCTTCGCGGTGCCCTCTCGGCGGCCGGAGGGCGGCACGCTGGTGGACAACGACGTTCGCGTGGCGGGCGTCATCCACAAGATTGGCTGGAAGGGCATCCCCAGCCTGGCTCTCAACTATGGCGAGTCGGGTGACTGCCACGGTTGGCTGGTGGGGCCCCCCGGACGGGGCCTGGCGTGCATGTTCCAGATGATGAACGAGGCGCGCATCATGGTGGGCATGAACGGGGTGGCCACCGCGACGGTGGCGTACCACGAGGCCGTGGCCTACGCGCGTGAGCGCCCCCAGGGCCGGCCCACTGGCGTGCGCGACGCCACGCGGCCGCAGACGCCCATCATCGAACACGCGGATGTGCGGCGGATGTTGCTGCGGCAAAAGGCCATCGTCGAAGGGGGCCTGTCGTTGCTGCTCGCCGCGTCGTACCAGGCGGACCTCGCGGGCCATGGCCAGGACGAAGCCACGCGCCAGCGCGCGGGCCTGCTGGTGGACCTGCTGACGCCCGTGGCGAAGTCGTTCCCCGCCGAGCGCGGCTTCGAGGCCAATGCGCTCGCGGTGCAGGTGCATGGGGGCTACGGCTACTCCAGCGAGTACCTGCCCGAGGCCTGGTTGAGAGACCAGAAGCTCAACAGCATCCACGAGGGAACCACCGGCATCCAGGGCCTGGATTTACTGGGGCGCAAGGTGGTGGCTGGAGGCGGCGCGGCGCTCCAGTCCTTCGCGGAGGAAGTGGGCACCACGGTGGCGCGAGCACGCGCGGCGGGCGTGACGCCAGAGTGGGGCGAAGCGCTCGAACAGGCCCTTGCGGAGACCACCACCGTGGTGACGGAGCTGGGCGCGCGTGGCATGTCCGGCGAGGTCGAGTTGATGCTGCGGCACAGCGCGGACTTCCTGGAGCTGTTCAGCGTGCTCGCGGTGGCCTGGCGCTGGCTGGCCCAGGCCGCGGCGGCGAAGGAGGCGCTGGAGCGCGGCGACCCGGACGCCGACTTCTACGAGGGCAAGCTGGCCGCGGCGCAGTACTGGTTCGCGGTGGAGCTGCCCCGAGTGCCACTGCTCGCCCGGCTGTGCCGGACAGGAGAGGATTCCTACGCGCGCATGCGCCCGGAATGGTTCTGAGACGACGCCCCCGACGATTCTCCTGCATGAATCGTTGGAGCTCGTAAGATGTAAAGCGTGACTGTTTCTTTCCACCTGTGCCAGCCCGGTGGAGGCGCGTCGTGCGGAGCCTGCTGCGGCCTCTACAACTTCCGGGACCACTCCCGCCTGGCCGTGGCGGAGCAGCTCTCCATGCAGACGGAGCGGCTGCGCCGCGTGCCCTGGGAAGCCTCGGCGTGGCACGAAGCCGCCCGTGAGTTGCTGGCGGCTCGGCGCGCCGAGCCCATGTTCTCCGCCGTGCGGGTGTGTCCGCTGCTGGGCTTCGTGGACAACGAGCGCAAGCAGGTAGGCTGCCTGGCCCACCCACTGGTGACGGGCGGCACGGACCTGCGGGACTGCGGCGTGTACCGCTCGTCCGTCTGTGAGACGTTCACCTGCCCCTCGTTCGGTTGGCTGACGGACGCCCAGGCGAAGCTGGTGCAGGTCGCCTGCGCGGACTGGTACCTGTACGGGCTGGTCATCACCGACGTGGAGTTCGTCCGCGGCTGCCTGCGCCTGTTGGAGTGGGAGCTGGCCGGGCCCGCGCGTCCGGAAGTGCTGATGGAGCAGCCGGAGGCGCTCGCCGCGATACGGCGGATGTTCGCCCTGAAGGAGACGGCGCCGCGACGGGGAACGAATGCCACGGTGTTCGGCCGCTTCAACCGGGACGCCGATGGCGAGCCCGTGCCGCGCACCGTGGACTACGTGAAGCTGGGCGTGCGCGCGTCGCCGGAAGACGACGTGGTGCTGTGCCTGGGCTATGCGCCGAAGGACGCCACGGAGTTGATGGGCGCACGCGAACTGGTGCGCTCGCACGTGAAGGCCGTGGCCCGCGCGCTGGCGGCGTGACGAGTGTCCAACCGTCATCGCGGATTTCCAACGCACGGCTCCCACCGAGGGGCCGGCGCACACCGTTTGCATTGGAAGCCGCGAAACGGAACGCGTGGGAACTCGAGGGGCACAGGATGGGAAGAGGATGGGCGTGGGTGGGAATGCTGGGACTCTTCGCGTTGACGACGGGCTGCCGTGAGCGGGAGCCTCGGGCGGCGGTGGTCACGCCCAGCGGCGTGGAAGCGGACATGACGGCCAGGGCCATTGAACGCGAGCCCGTGTTGGCGGTGAACAGTTCAACAGAGCCCGCCGCGCTCCAGCCCTCGATGGCGATGCATGAACGGGCGCCCCGGATGAACACCCCGACGCGAGCGCCCACGGCCCTGAGCGACACGTCCGTGGCTCCGCTGGAGGGCGCACCCGTGCGCGGCGCCCCGGATCCGATGGCGGAGTCCTCCGCGCCGTGGACGCAGCCGCAGGTGCCCCCGAGCCGGGTGATGATTGGCTCCGAGGCGGTCCAGGCCCGGGAGGATGAGGACTGGTACCTGGGCGCGGCGCGCGCGGCGCAGGACGCGACGGTGGAGACGGGCCAGGGCGGCTCGGGCAATACGCCCCTGGAGGACGTCATCATCGCCTCCAGCTCCGTGAACGGGCGCGTCACGAAGGTGAAGCAGAACACCCTCATCGTGAAGGACCGGGAGGGCAGCGTCTACGAGTTGGAGCTGGACCCACGCAGCCGTGGCCTGCGGCAGGGGCGGAAGGTGCCGCTGCGTCAGCTGCGGGAAGGCACGCCGGTGCGTGCGCAATTCGTCCTCATGGGTGGCCGCACCGTCGCGCGCGACGTGCAGATCCACCGCTGAGACAAGCCCGCGCCGTGGTAGGGCCTGCCCACAGGGAGGCCCTACCCGGCGTCATCACCGCCTGAAGCCCGTTCGCTCGTCCGCACACCGGGCAAGCGCAAGAGCCCATGGCTTTCGCCAGCGCCGCGCGCCTCCTGAGATATCGGGGCCCAAGCCTCGGAGGCGAGCGCATGCAGGAGCCCATTCCACCGCGGTCCCACACGTCCGGCTGGCGCCGTGCGTGGCGCGGCCTGTGGGTGACACTCACTGCGAAGCCCACCTGGACGCAGGCGCCCCGCCGCGACTCGGGCCCCGGTGCCCACGAGACAGCCGATGTGCGACCGCCCTCAGCGGGGTCCCCATACCGTGGCCGCGCATGGCTGGGCATGCTGGTGGCACTGGGTTCGATGACTGCATGCGCGCCGCGCGGAGCGGGCTCGGCCCAGCCGTCCATTCCACCACCGCCCCGGCTCTCCGCGTCTCAGGTCGCGAAGCTGATGCCGCCGCAGCTCCAGGACCGCGAGGGCTGGGCGCGCGACGTGCTGGCCGCGCTGGAGGTGGAGGAGATTGCCCCGTCACCGCCCGCGGTGTGCTCGGTGCTGGCCGTCATCGAACAGGAGTCCGGCTACAAGGTCGACCCGGCTGTCGCGGGGCTTCCGAAGATGGTCCGCACGCGCCTGGAGGAGCACGCGAACAAGCTGGGCCCCCTGGGCCGCAAGGTCCTGGCGTCGGTGCTGGAAGGGCGGGCGAAGGGGAGCAAGAAGACGTTCGACGAACGGCTGCGCGCGCTGCGCACCGAGCGCGACCTGGACCGGCTCTTCCGCGACATGCTCGCGTACTACGAGAACGAATTCCCGAGCGCCTTCAAGGTCGTGGACTTCGCCAGCGGCGTCTTCGCTTCGGGGAACCTGCACGAGTTCAATCCCGTCACCACCGCCGGCTCCATGCAGGTGAGCGTGCGCTATGCGATGCAGAAGGCGGGCGAGGACGCGGACCCGGCCGAGGTGCGCGAGTCGATGTACACCCGCGCGGGCGGCGTGCGCTACGGCACCGCGCGGCTGCTGGGTTACGAGGCCGCATACCCCGAGCCCCTCTTCCGCTTCGCGGACTACAACGCGGGCGTCTATGCCTCCCGCAACGCCGCGCTCCAGTCACAGGTGAGCCGTCTCACCGGCCACCCCCTGGCGCCCGACGGAGACCTCCAGCTCTACGACAAGCAGGGGCAGCCGCGCAGCGAGGACAGCAAGTCGCTGCTGGCGCTGCTCGCCTTCCGTCAGCGCTTCGCCCCGGAGGAGCTCAGCGAGCGTCAGGTGCGCCGCGACGTGCGCAAGGAGAAGGAGCCGGACTTCGAATCCACCGACACGTTCCGCGCGGTGAAACGTGTCTACCAGCGGGAAACGGGCGAATCGCCGTCCTACGCCCAGCTTCCCCGGGTGACGCTCCAGAGCCCGAAGCTGAAGCGGGAGCTGACCACCGCGTGGTTCGCGCGCTCGGTGGACCAGCGCTTCCAGAAGTGCATGACCCGCTACCGCGCGCTGACGGCGAAGTAGCGGGCCCCGGATTCAGCGACCACGCCTCACGGGGTGGTGAAGAACGAGCTGAGAGTGTCCGCGCGCGCCTGAGGCAACCGGTCCACGGTGCTGAACGGGAAGCGCTCCATCTCGTAGTGCGGAGCATCCACGGCCGAGACACGCAGGTAGTAGATGCCCTCTGGCGCCAGCGTCCCGGGCGGCAGACGCACCTGGGTGACCGAGCCGGGCACGTTCACGGTGCCATGCAGCACCGTGGTACGGAAGTCCTCCCGGAACCGGTAGATGGCAATCCGGTAGGCGGCGGGTGACCCCACCGTGGGAGGCAGCCACGCGATGACGGGACTCGCGGAGCCCACCTCACGGGAATCACTGGCGGGCAGACCGTCAATGGTCAGCTCACGAGGCGGAGACACGCGCGGCAGGATGGGTCCTGCGACGAGGCTATCCAGTCGCTCGTAGGTATACATGCTGCCGGATAGGTAGAGCCGGAGCCCGGAGCCCCCCGGCACCTCCGCTTGGACGCGGAATGAGTACTGCGCTCCGCCCACCATCTCCCACGAGGATGGGAACGGGTTTCCGTACGACAAGCGCCGGGTGAAGTCGAACGAAGTGCCCCGCGGCAACGTCAGGGAGAGCGCCTCCCCCGAGTACCCCACCCAGCCGTCGCTCAGGCCGTGGGCCGCGGGCATGACGAAGAAGGAGGGGTAGCTGGCCGTGGCGAGCGGGTGCACCGCGTGTACGTACCGGGTGAAGTCCGGCAGGCGCCACTCGATGGGGAACTCCGTCATCGGCACGGAGCGCATGACGCCCGTCAACGGCATGGGGGTGATGCCATCCGGGACGAAGTCGAACGCCCCCATCTCCACGCTGCGCACCAGGGCCGAATATGCCAGCGGGGTCCCGTCCGGCAGCGTCCCCGCGTCCATCTGGCCGTGCTGGCTCACGTATAGACGGTCTCCCCGGTCAGCCTCGAAGACAGGCAGCGAATAGCCGCTGCTCACCAACACCTCGGCGTTGTTGCTGAGCAGGTGCGTCTGTCCTTCAAGCACCTCGTCGAAGACATTCACGCCGCCATAGAGGTCCACCTGTGCGGACGCGACCTGCAGGCTCGAGCCCGGCTGCGTCACGCCTCCGTAGGGCACCCATGGCGCCAGGTTGACGAGGTTCACCTGGACGGGCGACCAGAACAAATCACTGAAGACCGTATCGGGACGGCCCAGCCGGTTGCTGCCAATGTCGACAGCGCGCGCGGACGTGACGACGAAGCTGTTGCCCGTTCGCAGGTAGTACGCACCGGACGGGATGCCCGTAAAGCGCCAACCTTCCGGAGACGCCGAGCCCGACACGACGCTGAACGTGTTCCCGGAGGGAACGTAGATTTCAGGAGGATTCGCGGAGAGGTCTTCCTGGCGCTCCGCGACCCCCACCGCCGTGTGGAAGCGCGTGGTCTGCGTCACAAACACCACGTCGTCGGAATCGCCGGGCTCACTGATGTCGGACCGCGGCTCGTCCGTGCCCGTTCCGTCGCCCGAGGGACGGTCCTCACTCACGGGCGACTGTCCGTCGCCGAAGTCCGAAGCGGAACCCGGTTCGCCACCCGCACAGCCAAGCCACGCAGCACAGGTGGGCACCAGCAGCAGCGACCAGTGACGCAAACGCATATGACCCCCATCGAGGATGAAGCGCCGAGCACCCTACCGAGGGCCTCTGACATCTCCTGCTGGGCGGCCAGATGGGCTGCGTTCGGGACAGAGGATTCCGCCCCGAAGGCACCGCCGGCCCGACAACCTCCAGGTCCGGCGGTGCGCGGCGAGTCTCAGCGCTTCGCGGGCGGCGCGAAGTGCTTGTCGGAAATCTTCATCTCCGTGACGGTGCCGTACTTGCGAGCCGCCTCACGGATGTCCGACGCCTTGCCGATGAGGACGAAGGTGAGGTCCTCCGGCGCGGGGAGCTTGCGCTGGATGATGCCGTGCACGCCCTCGCGGGTCGTGGCGGAGACGGCGCTGGCGAAACCATCCACGTCGCTGGCATCCAGGCCATAGAAGGCCAGCTCCGACAGCTTGCCGGCCACCTGCGTCCCGGTCTCCAGCGTGGGCGGGAACTGCCCCAGCACATACGACTTCGCGGAGGCGAGCATGGCGTCATCCATGCCGGACTTCCGGTAGCCGGCGAGCGTCTCCAGCGCCAGGTCGATGGCGCGGCCGGTGGACTCCGTCTTCGTGTACGAGGCGATGATGACGGGCCCCGGACGCGTGTGACGGATGAACACGGAGTTGGCGCCGTAGCTGAGGCCGGACTTCACGCGCAGCTCCGTGTTGAGCAGCGAGGTGAAGCGTCCACCGAACACCGTCTCCGCGACCCGCACCGAGGCCCGGTCCGGGTCATCGCGGGAGATACCGGTGTTGCCAATCCAGAAGTACGTCTGGGTGGCGTCCGGCTTGTCCACCAGCAGCACGCGCCGGCCCTTGGAGGCGGCGGTGGCGGGCACGGTGGGCGCGGGCGTGGCGGCGCGCGCCCAGCCGCCGAGCGAGGACTCCAGCTTCTTCGCGAGCGCCTTCGCGTCGAAGTCACCCACCACGGACAGGACGAGCCGGTCCGCGCCCAGGTGGTTCTTCGCGTACGCGAGCACGTCCTCGCGGGACAGGCCGGGCAGCGACGCCTCGCTGCCGTTGACAGGCGTGCCATACGGGTGCCCGGCGAAATGGAAGGCCTGGAAGTACGCGCCAATCAGCATGCGCGGGTCGCCATCCTTCGCGGCGGCGATCTCAGAGGCCTTGCGCGCGCGGACCTTCTCCAGCTCCTTCGCGTCGAAGCGCGGGCGCGTGAGCATGTCGGTGAGCAGCTCCACCATCAGCCCGGTGTCGCGCGACATGAACTGGCCGCTGATGACCAGGGCCTCCAGGTTGGCGGCCACCTGCAGCTCGCCGCCCACGCCGTCCACGGCCTCGGCGAACTGGCGCGCGTCACGGCCGCCGGCACCCTTCTGCAGCAGCTCACCGGTGAGCGCGGCCAGGCCTTCCTTGCCAGCGGGGTCACCCAGGGCGCCGCCGCGCACCCACGCACTGAACGAGACGAGCGGCAGCTCCTTGCGCTCCACGAGCTGGAGCTTCGCGCCGTTCTTCAGCGTGACGGTGGTGGCCTTGGGGAGCGTCACGCCCTGCTGCGCCGGAGCCGCCGTGGCGGGCTTCGGAGCAGCGGCGGAGCCCTGGGCCGCGGCGGGGACGGAGGACAGCAGCAGCGTGGTGAACGCGGCCTTCCAGGAGAGGGGGGCGCTCATCGCGAGGCCTCCTTGCGGGAGTCGGGGGTGGCGGCCTGCGCGTCGGCGGGCACGAGCCAACCAACGGTGCGGCGCTGCGAGTTGAAGATGCGCGCGGCGACCTTGCGGACGTCGTCACGCGTCACGCGCTCATAGCGGTCGGGCGCGTCGAAGAGCTGGCGGTAGTCACCGCGGAACGTCTCCGCGGCGCCCAGCGCGCGGCCGCGGCCGTTGTTGGTCTCCAGGCTGCGCCAGAACTGGGACAGGGTGATGTTGCGCGCCTTCTTGAGCTCGGCGTCGCTGACGCCGTCCTTGACGACGCGGGCCAGCTCCTCAGTGAGCAGGCCTTCCACCTTGGCGACGTCAGCACCGGGCGGCAAGTCCGCGTAGACCCAGACGAGCGAGGGGTCGAAGCCCGGGCTGAAGTGGGTGTTGACGCGGAGGGCGGCGCGCTCCTCCTCGACGAGGCGGCGGTGCAGCCGCGAGGAGTCGCCGTTGGTGAGGATGCTCAGGAGCAACGTGAGCGCTTCCACGTCCGCGTCCTTGCCGGAGATGCCGTGGTAGGCCAGTTGGATGAGCGGGGCCTGGGCCTGCTTCTTCACGACGATGCGGCGCTCTCCCTGCTGCTCGGGCTCCTTGGTGCGGACGGGCTCCGGCGCGGGCTGGGAGGGGATGGGCTCCAGGTACTTCTCCGCGAGCGCGAAGATTTCCGCGGGCGTCACGGCGCCGGTGAAGATGAGCGTGGCGTTGTTGGGCGCGTAGTACGTCTTGTAGTAGCGCTGGAGGTCCTCGATGCGCCACGACTCGATGTCGGACGGCCACCCGATGACGGGGAACTGGTACGGGTGCGCCACGAAGGCGGTGGCCTGCACCTGCTCCATCAGGGCGCCCATGTTGTCGTTGTCGATGGCGGAGCGGCGCTCCGAGTACACGACGCCGCGCTCGGACTCGGTGACCTTGGGGTCGATGGCCAGGTGCTGGAGCCGGTCGGCCTCGAGGTCGAAGATGACGTCGAGCGCGGAGCGCGGGAACCAGTCCATGTAGACGGTGACGTCCTCGGAGGTGAAGGCGTTGTTGGCGCCGCCGTTGGCCTCCATGACGCGGTCGAACTCACCGGGGCCGTACTTCTTCGCACCGTTGAACATCATGTGCTCGAAGAAGTGGGACAGGCCGGTGATGCCGGGGTACTCGTTCCGGCTGCCGACGCGGAACCAGTTGTAGAGGACGACATTGGGAATGTCGTGGTCGGGCCAGACGATGACCTTGAGCCCGTTCTTGAGGGTGCGGGACTCGATGCCGGCGCCGAGCTTGGGCGCGGCGGACACGGCGGACTTCGCCACCGGCTTGCCGCCCTGCGTCTGCGCACAGGCCACGGGGCCGGCGAGCAGGGCCAGACACGAGGTCCAGAGTAACGACTGACGGAACATCCGTGCTCCTGTCGGAAGAGCGCCCGGGAACGGGCGGCGGCGCACGATATTCCAGTTGCCACCCTCCTGGGTTGACCAGGAGGGCGGATGACGCGGCGACTCAGGCGCCGAGCACTTCGCGGAGCACTTCCTGGAAGTAGTTGATGCTGCCCGTGTGCGTCTGGAAGTGCCTGGCGGACTGGTGGAGGCGCTGGATGACGGCCTCGAACTCCGCCTGACTGACGTCGCGCAGGGACATGTAGAGGCGGACGGCGCCCTGGAGGTGCGAGAAGAGCGGGTTGCGGTCGGTGCCGTCGGGGCGGCGCAGGAGGTGGCGGTAGAGCCGCTCGAATTCCTGGTCCGTCTCGGTGTTGCGCACGGCGCGGCAGTAGCCGGCGGCGGTGGCCTCGATGAGGAGGAAGAAGGGCTGGTACTCCGGCGGCGGCGCCTTGGCGAAGCTGGGGGGCTTCACGTCGCCCACGAAGAGCTGGGAGATGGGCTTGAGCGTTACATAGGCCAGCTGCTCGCCCGCGCGAATCTGGACGCGCTCCCCCACCGGACGCACGTGCTTGCCGTCCTCGTCCCACTCCACCGCCACGTACAGGCGCTCGGGCTGGTCCACCTTCACGCCCGCCTTCTCGAGCTCCGCCACTGCGTTCGCGTCCATCTCGTTTCGTTCCTCCGGCTCCCTCTCTACCCTGCTCCGGGCAGCCCGTGCACCCGGCATCGTGGGGCAACGTCGGGAAGGAGGAGAAACGAGGGTGCCTTTCTCGCGCCCTGGAATTACTGGTATGCCAAGGAACTCCAAGAGCATCTGCGGCCACTGGTCTCCAGCCGCTGTGCGTCACCCCTGAGTCCCTGCCCCACCCATGTTCGAGAACTTCTTTCGCTCACGCGATGCCGATGCGCTTGAGGTCTTGGGAAAAGTCGACACGGTCCGCCGACTTCACGGCCTCATCGATGAAGCCCAAAAGCATGTCACGCTGATCAGTCCCTACGTCAGCATCGAGAAACTGCGAGACATTGAGCGCAAGATTCGTCAAGCCCTCGAACGGGAGGTGGCCGTGACCCTGGTCATCCGCGAGGGTGACGAGAGCACACGGGGCCCCTCACAGCAAGGCGTGGAACTCCTGGTCAGCCTCATGCAAGCGGGCATGCGCCTGTTCGTCGTCAGGGACCTGCACGCCAAGCTCTACTACTCCGAACGCCACGCTCTCATCACGTCGCTCAACCTCATTGAGTCTTCCTTCAACAACAGCATTGAAGTCGGCATCTGCATCTCAGCCGGTCGCGCCGAGTACGTGAGAATCAGCGACTTCATCGAGAGCGAAATCACCCCACACCGAAAGGAAGTCCCCTTCAAGCCGGCCACCGAGCCGCGTCGCAGGAGCGCCACGCCCGTCCCCCGGCACGCCACGCAGGGATTCTGCATCCGCTGCCGCGACGCAATCGGCTTCAACCCGGAGAGGCCCTACTGCGACAGCGACTTCAACGTCTGGCGCCGATACAGCGACCCCACCTACGAAGACAACCATTGCCACCATTGCGGCATGGACTTCGCCGCCAGCAAGAACAAGCCCCTGTGCCGTAAGTGCTACGGAATGCTCAGGTAGCCTTCAGCGCCCCGTGACGATGAGCTCCCCGTTCCTGTCAGTCCCTGAATCGCAGTGGGTCGCGGCCAACACGTTCGCTTTCGCCATCCGGGATGGCTTCCCGGTGAGCCCGGGACATACGCTGGTGATTCCCCGGCGGCAGGTCGCGACCTGGTTCGACGCCTCGACCGAGGAACAGCGCGCCATCTTCGAGCTGGTGGACGAGGTGAAACGCGGGCTGGATGGCGAGCTGCATCCAGACGGGTACAACATCGGCATCAACGTGGGCGCGGCGGCCGGCCAGACGGTGCTCCACCTGCATGTGCACGTCATCCCTCGCTTCCAGGGTGACATGGACGACCCTCGCGGCGGAGTCCGGCACGTCATTCCAGGCAAAGGCAACTACCTCGCCGGGCGAAACAAGCCCCTGGCCACGGGAGGCCTCGGCGACCCGTTCCTGCACCACCTGGAGCCGCTGTTCGCGGATGCGGTGGAGATTTCGGTCCTGGCGGCCTTCGTGCAAGACAGCGGACTGGAGCTGCTGCGCGAGTCCGTGGAAGCCGCGCTCACCCGGGGGGCGACGGTTCGCATCCTCACGGGTGACTATCTGGCCATCACCCAGGCGGATGCACTTCGACGGCTGCTCGACTGGATGGAAGAGGACGCCGCGCTCCAGGCGGAGCCAGGCCGTGGCCGTTTTGAAGCGCGTGTCGTGGAGGTGGAGAAGCTCCAACTCACGTCATTCCACCCGAAGTCCTGGCGCTTCCTTGGCACCGGGCTCGCGGTGGCCTACGTCGGCTCGAGCAACATCTCGCGCGCCGCCTTGAAGACGGGCGTCGAATGGAACCTGCGCGTCGAGCGGGACCGGGACCCGCAGGCCTGGAACGAGGTGGTGGATGCATTCGAGGGCTGGTGGAGCCGGGCCTCCCCCTTGGACGCAAATTGGGTCGAGCAATACGCTCGCCGCGCACCAGCGGCCCGACTGCGCCTCCCGGCAGGTGAGACGGAACCAGAAGCCCCCTTGCCCCGTCGCGAGCCACACAGCCTGCAGCGTCAGGCGCTCGGTGCGCTCGCGCGTGGCCGGCGCGAGGGACGGCAACGCGCACTGGTCGTCCTCGCGACGGGCCTGGGGAAGACCCTGCTCGCGGCGCTCGACGTGGAACAGTTCAACCAGGAACGGGGACGGGCGAGCCGCGTGCTGTTCCTCGCGCACCGGGAAGAGCTCCTCGTCCAGGCAGCGGAGACGTTCCGTCGTCAGCAGCACCACCTCCGATTCGGCTGGTACGTGGGGCAACGCGCGCAGCTCGTGGGCGACGTGGTCTTCGCCTCGGTGCAGAAGCTCTCGCGGCCAGAAGACCTTCACGCGCTCCGCCTCGCGGCCGCGTTCGACTACGTCATCGTGGACGAGGTCCACCACGCCACGGCGGCGAGCTACCGGTCCATCCTCGCCTGCGTGGAGCCCGCATTCATTCTCGGGCTCACGGCGACACCGGAGCGCGCTGACGAGGGCGATGTGCTCGGCCTCTTCGATGACCACCTCGCCTGGCGCTCGGACCTTGGAGAAGGCATCCAGGAGGGACTGCTCGCACCGTTCGAGTACTTCGGGCTCAAGGACACCGTGCCCTACGAGAACATCCCCTGGAAGAGCCGCCGCTTCGACGTGGCGCTGCTGACCCAGGCGGTTGAGACGGAAGCACGTATGCGGACACTGTGGCGTGCGTGGCAGAAGCATCCCGCAAGCCGCACGCTCGTGTTCTGCTGCTCCATCTCCCATGCCCACTTCGTCCAACAATGGCTGGGAGGCCAGGGGATTCGCGCCGTGGCTGTCCACGCCGGGGCTGGCTCAGCGGACCGCGCCCAGTCGCTGCGCCAGCTCGCGAATGGCACGCTGGATGCCATCTGCGCAGTGGACCTGTTCAACGAAGGCGTCGACGTCCCGAGCATCGACCGCGTGGTGATGCTGCGCCCCACGGAGTCCCCCGTCGTTTTCCTCCAGCAGCTCGGGCGAGGGCTGCGAAAGGCCAAGGGAAAAGAGCGGGTCATCCTCATCGACTTCGTCGGGAATCACCGGCTGTTTCTCGACCGGCTCCGAACCCTGCTGGCCGTGGGTAAGCCTCCGGTCTCCCTGCGTGACTTTCTCACCTCGGACCGGCAACCCGCGCTGCCTGCTGGCTGCACCGTGGAAGTGGAGCTCGAAGCCAAGGAGATGCTCCGGCACTTCCTCTCCGGAGGGGGGCAGGAGGTCGAGCGTGTCTACCGCGAGCTGCGCGATGCACGGGGACTGCGGCCCACCATCGGAGAACTCTACCGTCGTGGGTATTCACCCGCGACGCTGCGCAAGGCGCACCCGGGGTGGTTCGATTTCGTGAGGTCGGAGGGCGACCTGACGGACGGCGAGGCTCGGACCCTCGACAAAGGCCGCGACTGGTTCAAGGAGCTCGAGCTCGCGAACATGAGCCAGTGCTTCCAGATGGTCGTACTGGAAGCGCTGCTCGAAGCCGATGCCCTGGAACAGGGGCTGCCGCTGCCCGAGCTTGCCCGGCGATGCCTGGCCATTCTCCAACGCTCCCCCGAGTTGCTCCGGGACCTCGAAGCAGTCAAGGCCCTGGGCGACCCACGGCTCCCGAATCCCGCCCGGTTCCTCACGTACTGGAAGTCGAACCCCATAGAGGCGTGGACGAAGGGCGGGAAGTGGTTCCGCGTCGAGGAAGAGCGGTTCATCCCTCGCCTTCCCATGGCCCCATCGACCCAGAAGTCCTTCGAGGCGATGACTCGCGAGCTGGTGGACTACCGGCTCGCACAGTATCGGCGCCGCCAACAGGCGCAGGCGCAGGACTCCGCCTTTGATGCGAGGGTCATCTCGAACAGCCGGGGCCCCATCCTCAAGCTCCCGGAGCGGAGTGCGCGCTCGGACCTGCCCCTGGGAACGACAGCGGTCCGGCTCGACGATGGAGCGCGCTGGCATTTCGACTTCGTGAAGATTGCCGTCAACGTCGCGCGACCCGATGGCGCGAAACAGAATCAACTGCCGGACCTCTTGCGCCAATGGTTTGGCCCCACCGCGGGAATGCCGGGCACGGCCTTTCGCGTCCGGTTCACGCTCGGCCCTGACGGGTGGAGCGCGGCCCCGGTTCAGGCCGAGCCGAGCCCCCTCGCGCCATGGGGGACACTGGTCGCATTTCCCAGCCTGCGCGCGGCCGCGGGCGCCGTGGAGCACCCCATCTCAATCGACCAGGCTCCGGAAGCGGCGAGGGTCCGCCTTCCGAGCCGAGTGCAAGGCGAAGGGCTGTTCGCGGTGCGCGCGTCTGGTGATTCCATGGACGGAGGCGCGCACCCCATCCGCGATGGTGACTGGCTGGTGATGCGCGACGCGAAAGCCGCGGGGGCGGGGCGCCTGGATGGGAGGGTGGCCCTCGTCCAGGTCCCCGACCCAATCACAGGCTTCCGCTACCAGGTGAAGCGGCTCGTCCGGCAAGACGGGCACTGGCTGCTCCGCTCCGACAATCCCCTGCGTGAGTCCTTCCAGGCTGGTGAAGCGACCTCCCCCGTCGCCCTGGTCGTCGAGGTCATTCCACCCGAACGGCTGGCACCTCCTCTGGGCACGACGCTCACGGAGGAGCAGCTCAGCTCCCACTTCGGATTGAGCACGGCGCCCAGAACGGGGCGCCATGAAGGCCACCTGTTCCTGTTCATCAAGGACGCGCAAGCCTTCACCTCACCCGGCCGCCTGGCGCTGCGCGTCCCAGACCACCACCCCAGTGAAACAGCCTTCGTGTTCACACAGGAGACCGCGTCCGGTGACTGGACCTACCAGGGAGCCGCTGTCTGGCGAGACGATGAAGACCGGTGGGCCCTGGAGCTCCCCAGGTCCGGGTGAGCCTCCGTCCAAGCGCGGGGGGCCGCCGAGGGTACGCCCCATCACGCACCTCCAGCCGCGCCGAAGCGCAGCAGCGCCAGCGATTCCCGGGCCCCGCGTCCGTGTCCCGCTCGATGGGGACGACGAAGCGAGAACAAGAGGACTCGCGGCTGCCCAGCAGCCCGGGAAGGGCAGCGCGTAGAGGCTCAGAGTTCCGACAGGCGATTCTCCACGGGCGCGCCCGTCAGCGGGACGCGCGGGCCCGCGTATTGGGCGCCGGAAACGACAAAGGCCTCTGGACTTTGGGTCCAGAGGCCTTCATCTCCGCTAAGTGCCCAGGGGCGGAATCGAACCACCGACACGGGGATTTTCAATCCCCTGCTCTACCGACTGAGCTACCTGGGCGTAAGAGGCACCGCGCGGAACGGCGCCTTCATAGCGAGCCCCTCCCTCCTCCGTCAACAGCATTCTCCGCCACCTGGGCAGGCAGGCGTCAGGCCGCCAGGGACATCGCCTCCCCGTCCCAGGACGTGAGACCGGCCGTCAGCCTGTGGCGCAGCTTCACCCGCAGGCCCTGTTCGATCTGCCGGATACGCACCGCCGTCACCCCGAAGCGGCGTGCCAGCAGCTCCGCGCTCACCCCATCCTCCGCAAGCATCCGCTCTTCCACCAGCGCACGCTCCCGGGCATCCAGCTCCGGCCAGGCCGCGTCCACGCTCGCCCGGAGCCGCCGCGCCCACTTCGCCCGGTCCACCTGGTCCTCCTGCGAGTCGGCATCCGCCATCAGCCCCTCCAGCCGCGTGGCCTCCGAGTCCGGAGACACCGGCGCGTCCAGCGACACGTCCCGCGACAGCGCCTCCATGGCGAGGGCCACCTCGTCCTCCCGCTTCCCCAAGGCCTCGGCGAGGCGCTTCTCCACCTCCGGGTGACCCTCCCCCCACCGGGCCTCCAGCCGCGACCGCTCCCTCCGGAGCTGGAACACCACCCACGGCGCCCGGCCGCCCGCCATGCTCCAGTTGCGGCCCACGTAGGCGCGGATGCGCGCACGGATCCACTGGCTGGCATAGGCCGCGAACGGCACCCCGCGTTCCTCGAAACGTCCCGCGGCTTCCATCAACCCAACGTTGCCTTCCGCCACCAGCTCTTCCATCGACAGGCCGGTCCACCGGTACTTCCACGCCAACCGCCGCACCAACTTCAGGTGCTCACGGACGCGCGCTTCAGCGACCTCAGCCGGAACCACGAGCTCAGGGGATTCAAAGGACACGTTCAGGTTGATGGCTTCCATGGACCTCCTCCGGTTGGGCGCGCCCACACGGCGGCGCGACGCAGAGGAAATTAAAGGCCGGGGCTCTATAAGAAAATTAGGTAGTTTAACGACAACACTTCGACTATCTCTATGGATATGAGCTGGCTCAACTACCATCACCTCCTGTACTTCTGGACGGTTGCGAGGGCGGGCAGCATCGCCAAGGCAGGCGAGGAGCTGCACCTGGCGCAGCCCACCATCAGCAGCCAGCTCAAGCTCCTGGAGGAGTCGCTGGGCCACAAGCTGTTCGAGCGCCAGGGCCGCAAGCTGGTGCTCACCGACGTGGGCCGCACAGTGATGCGCTATGCGGACGAGATCTTCCGCCTGGGGAACGAGCTGAAGAACGTCGTCTCCGGCTTGCCGCCCGGGCAGCAACTGCGGCTCAACGTCGGTGTGCTCGACGTCATCCCCAAGCTGGTGGCCGAACAGCTCCTCAAACCCGCGCTCGAAGCAGGCCCGTCGCTGCGCATCATCTGCCGCGAAGGGCCCTTGCCGCAGCTGCTTGCCTCGCTGGCCCTGCATGAACTGGACGTGGTGCTCGCGGATGCGCCCAGTTCGGAGCCGGTGAGCGTGCGCTCGTTCAATCACTTGCTCGGCAAGTGCGGCGTGTCCTTCTTCGCGGCGGGGAAGCTGGTCGAACTCAGGGAGAACTTCCCTCAGTCGCTGGATGGCGCGCCCGTGCTGCTGCCGTCAGTCGAGTCCTCCGCGCGCCGCTCCATGGACCTGTGGTTCGAGCGCAAGGGCCTGCGCCCCGTCATCGCGGGTGACTTCGATGACAGCGCGCTGCTCCAGGCCTTTGGCCAGCGCGGGCACGGGGTCTTCGCCATGCCCAGCGCCATCGAGGCCGAGGTGGAGCGTCAGTTCAACTGCTCCGTCATCGGGCGCACCGACGAAATCGAGACCTGCTTCTACGCCATCACTGTCGAGCGGAAGATTCGCCACCCCGCTGTCGTCACCATCGCCGAGGCGGCGCGCTCGCACATCTTCGGCGAGTGAGCCCAAGGCGCCGCGCTCAGGCCCGAGGTGGCGCGCGGTACACCTCCGTGCCCGCGACCACGGTGGCGAGGACCTGCGCCTTCACCAACGCCGAGGCGAGCGCCTCCAGCGGCTCTTCCGACAGGGCCACGAAGTCGGCGTCCATCCCCGGAGCCAGCCTGCCGCGCCGGGCGTCGTCGAAGGACGCCCAGGCGCGTGCGCGTCCACGAGGCCCGGCACCACGGTGGCGGCCCCCAGGTCCACCCGGCGCGCAGTCGGGCCCGCGGCGGCCTCCGCTTCTTCGCGAGTCCCCACGGCCAGCAGCCGCCCATCCCGCACCGCCAGCGCTTGGGCCCGTGGCCGCGCCGCATCCAACGTCCAGACCCGCTCCGCCAGGTAGACTGGCGCCTGCACCGTGACTCCTTCCGCGTGCCGCTTCGGACGCGAACTGTGCGGGAGTCAGGATGCGCTGTCACTGTCACACGTGTGGCGACGAATACCGTCCGGGCGGCGGACTACTCCGCCGGCGTCTCCTGCGTCTCCGGTGTGCCCGCGTCGGTCTCCGGCAGGGGCGTCGCGGGGCCCGCGGGGGTATCCGGCACGGTCTGCACAGGCTCGCGAATCTGGTCCGGGCCCGTCAGGGGCTGACGGTCCTCCGTTCCTTCGGGCTGCGTGGTCTTGCAAGCGGGCGCAGCAACTGCCACGCCCAGGGCAATGAGAACGGCACGACGCATGTAGCCTCCTTCTCGAGTTGCGGACGGCCCCCAGGGAGCGTGCCCTCCATCGACAATCTGTCGACGACAGCGAACGTCCACCAGCGGATGCCCGAGCACACCTTCGAGCGCCTGCCCCCGATCCCGGACAGCAGCCCGGCAGCCACGCGGCGCGGATGATGCTGCTTCCCATGCGCACCGTTGCCTGGAGCGTTCACCTGGGAGGCCGAGGCCATGCTGGACGTCGTGGACATCGGCAAGCGTTCGCTTGCCACCTATCGCGGGATTGCTCCCGACGAAATCCTCGACGAACTGCACTGGCTCTCCGAGGACTTGCGCGGCGCCCGGTGCATGCACCTGAGCTCCACGCCCTACGGCGGCGGCGTCTCCGAAATCCTCCGCTCCCTGGTCCCGCTCTACAACGACCTGGGCATCGTCACGGACTGGAAGCTCATCCACGGCGACGACACCTTCTTCCAGGTCACCAAGCGCATCCACAACGGCCTGCAAGGCGCTCCCGGCGAACTCACCGAGCGCGAGAAGGCCACCTACCTGGCCAACGCCCAGCTCAATGCCCACCGGCTGGTCACGAATTCGGAGAACTACGACTTCGTCTTCGTCCACGACCCGCAGCCCGCCGTGCTCGCGGCGCTGAGTCCTCATCTCGATGCGCGCTGGATATGGCGTTGCCACATCGACACCTCGCACCCCAACCCGACCTTCTGGGACTTCCTGTCGCCCTACCTGCACGCCTACGACGCCGCCATCTTCACCATGCGGGAGTTCATTCCACCGCAACTCCCCATCTCCGACGTCCGCATCTACCCGCCCGCCATCGACCCGCTCAGTCCCAAGAATCACCCCCTGCCGGAGGCCCTCGCGCGCGACGTGTTGGAGTGGATTGGCATCCGCACCCACCGGCCGCTCGTCACCCAGGTCAGCCGCTTCGACCGCTGGAAGGACCCGCTCGGCGTCGTCCGCGCCTACCAGCGCGTGCGTCCCCACGTCCCCGACCTCCAGCTCGCGCTCGCGGGGTCACTCGCCATGGACGACCCGGAGGGCTGGGACGTGTACGAGGAGCTCCGCGCCGCCACCGCGGGCGACAGCCTCATCCACATCCTCACCAACCTGGTGGGCGTGGGGAACATCGAGGTCAACGCGCTTCAGGCCGTCTCCGATGTCGTCGTCCAGAAGTCCCTGCGCGAGGGCTTCGGGCTCGTCGTCGCGGAGACGCTGTGGAAGAGCACGCCCGTCGTCGGTGGCCGCGTGGGCGGCATTCCCATGCAACTGCCAGAGGGCACTGGCGGAGCCCTCGTGGACACCGTGGAGGAATGCGCCGAGGCCATGCTCCACCTGCTCCGCCGTCCCGACGAGGCCCACCTGTTGGGCGCGCGCGGACACGAGCACGTGCGCCAGCACCTCCTCATGCCCCGGCTGCTCGTGGACCACCTGCGACTGCTCAAGCACCTGGCGGCCGTGCGCCCCCTGCCGCCTCGCGGCATCGTCCCCGTTTCCTTCAACCCGGCCAGCCTCCAGGGGGTGTGAGATGCACCAACGGGCACGCTGGCGACTCGCGGCCCCCGCACTCCTGTGTGTCCTCATGGCGGGGCTGCTCGCGTCCGCGGCCAATGCCCCCACGAGGAACGGCCAGCCCACCGTGGCTCGCTGCGACCTGGAGGGCGTGGTCGACGCCGGCACCGGCGGCTACCTGTCCGACTGCGTGGCACGCGCCACGGCCGCGGGACATGACGCGTTGCTCGTGCGGCTGGACACCCCCGGTGGGTCGCTGGAGGCCACGCGCCACATCGTCCGGGCCTTCCTCGCGTCACCTGTCCCGGTGCTCGTCTGGGTCGGCCCCTCCGGCGCGCACGCGGGCAGCGCGGGCGTCTTCATCGCGCTGGCATCCAACGTCGCGGCCATGGCGCCGGGCACGAACATCGGGGCCGCGCATCCGGTCGTGGGCCCCTCCGGCCAGTCCCCAGAAGCCGTGGGCGGGGAGCAAATGGCTCGCAAGGTGGAGAACGACGCCGTCGCGTTCGCGGAGAGCATCGCCCAGCAGCGGGGCCGCAATGTGCAGTGGGCCGCCTCCGCCGTGCGAGACAGCGTCAGCGTGTCCGCGGACGACGCGCGGGCACTGCGCGTGGTGGAATACGTGACGCCCACCGAGGCGGACTTCCTCGCGCAGGCGGACGGACGGCAGGTGACGGTGGCGGGTGGCGAATCCGTGCGGCTCTCCACCCGGGATGCGCACATCGTCACGATGGAGCCCACGCTGTCCCAGCGCACCGTGCACGCGCTCGCCAATCCCGCCATCGTCTACCTGCTGTTCCTGGTGGCCGGGCTGGGGCTGGTGGTGGAGCTGTCACATCCAGGCGCCATCGCCCCGGGGCTCATCGGCGTGGTGGCGCTGGTCCTGGCGTTGGTGGCGTCCTCCGCGCTGCCGGTTCGCGCGGGCGCAGTGCTGCTGATGATGGCGGGCGTGGCCCTCATCGTCGCGGAGCTGTTCGTCACCAGTGGGCTGCTCGGCGCCGTGGGCGTGGTGCTGCTGGGCCTGGGCGGACTGTTCCTCGTGGACCGCTTCAACCCGGAGTGGTTCGTGGACCGCTCCTTTCAAGTGTCGTGGACGTGGCTGGTGCCCACCACCGTGGCACTGGGAGGTGCGGCGGCTTACGTCGTCTACCGGAGCGCGCAGACGCGGCGGCTCCCCCAGCGAGGTGGCGACCTGGGGCTCGTGGGAGAGCGAGGCACCGCCCTGGCCCCGGTGACACCGGAGAGCGGCGAGGTGTTCGTTCATGGAGAGCGCTGGCGCGCCACGTCCACCGCTCCCATCCGCTCCGGCGCACACGTCGTGGTGCGGGGCATGGAAGGACTCACCCTCTTCGTCGACGAGGTACCGACCTGATGCAACTGACTGGACTGTTCGGAGTGTTCATCCCCGTCGCCATCCTGTTCCTGCTCTTCCTGTCGGGGGTGCGAATCGTCAACGAGTACCAGAACGGCGTGGTGTTCCGGCTCGGGCGCTTCGTGGGCCTCAAACGCGCGGGCTTCCGCTGGCTCATCCCCTTCGTCGAGCGCATGGTCATCATCGACCTGCGCATCGTGGCCCGGGACGTGCCTCCACAGGACGTCATCACCCGGGACAACGTCAGCGTGAAGGTCAACGCCGTCGTCTACTTCCGCGTCATCCACGCCGACAAGGCCGTGCTCCAGGTGGAGGACTACCTCTATGCCACCAGCCAGCTCGCCCAGACGACGCTGCGCTCCATCCTGGGCCAGGTGGAGCTGGACCAGCTCCTCTCCGAGCGGGAGCGCATCAACCACGAGATTCAGCAGGTGCTCGATGCACGCACCGACCCGTGGGGCGTCAAGGTGTCCAACGTGGAGGTGAAGCACATCGACCTGCCCGCGGAGATGCAGCGGGCCATCGCGCGGCAGGCCGAGGCTGAGCGCGAGCGCCGCGCGAAAATCATCGCCGCCGAGGGCGAACACCAGGCCGCCGAGAAGCTCTCCATGGCCGCCAAGGTCCTCGGCCGCTACCCGGCCACCCTCCAGCTCCGCTACCTCCAGACGCTGGTGGAAATCACCACCGGTGGCAATCACACCATCCTGCCCATCCCGCTAGACCTGCTGCGCACGCTCAGCGGCGTGAAAGCCCACATGGAGCGGGCCGACGATGGACATGAAGACCGGCGATACACCGAGGATGAGGAAGAGGGCCCTCCCGCGGGCGGCCTGTCCTGACAGCCGCTAGTCGAAGAGCTCCTGCCGCTCCAGCTTGATGGCCCGCCGGCTCAGCCGCAGCGACGCCAGGACGAGCAGCGCCGTCGCGCCCACCGAGAAGGACTCCACCGGCAGGGCCTCGGGCAACTGCGTCTGCCGCTTCGTCAGGTACAGCAGCGACGTCATCACGAAGGCCAGCAGCGCCGTGTAGGTAAAGGCAATCGCCCCGGGCGAGGATGGCGACCTCCTGGCGCAGCACCGCGCGCCGGGTGTCAGGACTCGGCAGCAGCACTGTCGAGATGCCGCTGAGCGGAGGTCCCTCGCGCTCTGGCCCCTGCTACTGCCAATTCACCAGTGGCAACTTGACACCAACCATGTCGAGTCCTACTGTCTGAACCGTGAGCACGCCGAAGACACAGAGCGAATGGAAGCTGACGGAGCTGGCCGAGGCGGTGGGCGTCTCGCCGCGGACGGTGCGCTACTACGTCCAACGCGGCCTGCTTCCCGCGCCCCCCTTCCGGGGACCCGACACCGTGTACGGGGAAGAGCACCTGGTGCGGCTCAAGGCCATCCGCGTCCTGCAGGCGCGGTTCCTTCCCCTGGATGCCATCCAGGCGGAGTTGCAGCGCTTGAGCCTCGATGAGCTGCGCCAGCTCGCCGACTCGGACGCGACACCCACGCCCCCGGTGCACGCGCAGCCGCTACCGGGACCGGCCCCGGTGGCGCCACCGCACGCGCCTCGAAGACCGGCCACGGGCCTGAATCGTTACGAGCGCTGGGAGCTGCTCCCAGGGCTGGAGCTGCACGTCTCGGAAGCAGCGGACACGAAGACCCGGGCGCTCGCGGAACGCGTTCGCGCCCTCATCGCGGAGTTCCAGGAAAGGGAGAAGCCATGACCATCGAAAAGGCAGGGCTGTACACGCGCAACGGCACGCAGGTCCCCCTGCAAGGTGTCGAAGTCACGGGCGAGCTCCTCGGCGGCCACGCGCGCGTCCGCGTTCGCCAGCGCTACCGCAACGAGGAGTACCAGCCGGTGGAGGCCATCTACACCTTCCCCCTTCCCTCGGATGCCACGCTGTCCGCCTTCTCCATGACGTGCGCCGGGCGGCGCATCGAAGGCGTGGTGCGAGAGCGTGAAGAGGCCTTCCGCACCTACGACGACGCCGTCACGGCCGGCCATGGCGCCGCGCTGCTCGACGAGGAGCGCCGCAACGTCTTCACCGCCCAGGTGGGCAACCTGCTGCCCTATGAGGAGACCGTGGTGGAGGTGGAGTTCCTCCAGGCCGTCACCGCCGAGGAAGGCAGCGTGCGCTGGATGCTCCCCACGCTGGTGGCGCCTCGCTACATCCCCGGCGCGACCACGGGCGACCGCACCGGCCACGGCAGTGAAGAGCCCACGGCCCAGGTGCCGGACGCGGACCGCATCACCCCGCCCGTGGGTAACGTGCACTACGGCCTGCGCATGGACCTGCTCGTGGACCTGGGCCGCGAGGTGGTGGTGGAGAGCCCGTCCCACGCCATCACCACCACCCGGGAGGAAGGCACCCGCGTGCGCGTCGGCTTCTCGCGCGGCGAGGTGTCCCTGGACCGCGACCTGGTGCTGAGCCTGCGCAGCCCGGACAGCAGCGCGGTGTTCACGCCGCTCGTCACGCACCGCAAGGGCGAGGGAGGCCCGGGCACCTTCGCGCTCACCGTGGTGCCGGACCTGCTGGCCCTGGCCTCCGCGCCGCCCAAGCAGGAGGTGGTGTTCGTCGTGGACGTCTCCGGCTCCATGGCCGGTGAGAGCCTGCCCCAGGCCCAGGCCGCGCTCCGGCTGTGCCTGCGCCACCTGCGCGAGGGCGACCGGTTCAACGTCATCGCGTTCGAGAATCGCTTCCAGTCGTTCCAGCCCGAGCCTGTGCCCTTCACGCAGCGCACGCTCGAAGAGGCGGACCGCTGGGTGGCCGCGCTGAACGCGGATGGCGGCACGGAGCTGCTCGCGCCCATGCGCGCCGCAGTGCAGGCGGCGCCCGACGGCGTCATCGTCCTGCTCACGGACGGACAGGTGGGGAACGAGGCGGAGATTCTGCGCGCCGTGCTCGAGGCGCGGAAGACTGCGCGGGTGTACTCGTTCGGCATCGGCACCAACGTCAGCGACGTGCTGCTACGGGACATGGCGAAGCAGACGGGCGGTGACGTGGAGTTCATCCACCCGGGCGAGCGCATCGACGACAAGGTCGTGGCGCAGTTCTCCCGTGCGCTGGCACCGCGTGTCACCGAGCTGGAAGTCCACTTTGATGGCGTGGAGTGCGCGGAGCTGGCGCCCGCCGAGCTACCGCCCCTGGTGGATGGCGTGCCCTGGACGCTGCTGGGCCGCTATGCCTCGCCCGGGACGGGCACGGTGACGCTGCGGGGGCGGTCGGGACAGGAGCCCTTCTCGCTTACCGTCCGCGTGGACCTGCCCGCGGTGTCGGACCGGCCGGCGGTGGAGAAGTTGTGGGCCGCCGAGCGCATCCGGGGCTGGGAGGCCGCCCAGCTCGTCGGACGCCGCGCGGAGTCCATGAAACAGCGCATCGTCGAACTGGCCGTCGCGCACCAGATTGTCACCCGGTACACCTCGTTCGTGGTGGTGGAGGAGCGCAAGGGCGACCGGCGGAACTCGGGACAGGCGAAGACGCGCGTCATCCCCGTGGACGCCCCCGCGGGGTGGGCCATGTTCGGCGCGCAGAAGGAGGAGGACGCCGCGCTCGGTGGCGCCGTCCCCCGTCGCGGACGGATGGCCGCGCGTGGCGCCATGCCGCCCCCGTCGGCCGCCGCACCGGCCCCTGGGGCTCGTCCGCTGATTCAAGTGCGGCGCATCACCCCGCCCGGGCGCGCGCCCGCGCAGAGCGCGCCCTCCATGGATGCCGATGGCGGCACCACGGACTGGATGATCATGAGGAGCGAGCGGCGTGAGCAGGGCAAGGCCGACGCCATGAAGAAGAAGCGCCAAAAGGGAGGAATCCTCTCCAACTTCTTCGGCGGCGGTCAGTCTCCAGATTCGCTGAAGGAGGCAGAGCTCGAGGAATCCGACGCGTACCGCGACGAGGCTCCGGCCGCCGAGGGCGGTGTCGACACGGGCGCGGAGAGCCTGCTGTCCCGGCAGCTCGCCAACGGGCTCTGGGAAGGCACCGGCGAGGGTTCCGAGCCCGTGCGACAAGCGCGTGCCACGGCGCTGGCCTTGCTGACGCTGCTGCGCGAGGGCATCACCAGCAGCCATCCGCTGCATGGTGCGCAGGTGAAGAAGGCGGTGGAGGCCCTGCTGTCCCTGGCCGCCAGCCTGAGCGGCGATGCACAGGTGGCGGAGCTGGCGCTGGGCGTGGCGTGGCTGGCCGCGGCGGGACCGCGCACCCGGGGCCGCATCGAGCAGGCCGCGAAGCCGCTCGCCGGGCTCAACGGCCGGCTGGGCAACGAGGTGGCCCTGCGCGAGCACGTCGACACGCTGGCCGCGCGCTGACGCACCGCGAAAAGGCGGCGGCATGGCTGATACATGCCGCCGCCGCGCTTCGCATACAGTGACGGGCGCCATGACGCTCGCCACGCTCATCCTGCTTGCCACGCTCTCCGCTCAGCCCTCGGAGGCTCCTCCCTCTTCCGAGGCCACGGCACCGGAGACAGTCACCGCGCCGCCCCTGGTGTCCACGCCCGATGCCTGTGCAGCGAGCTCCGAGGCGGATTACTCGGCGGGCTTCGATGCGCTCGTGAGCGGCAACGACGCGAAGGCGCTGGAGCTGTTCGAGCGAGTGCTCGCGGCCTGTCCACAGCACCCCTATGCCACCGAGCTGGCCCGGCTCTCCCGGACACGGCTCGCGCCTGGGGGTCGGCTGGCCACCGGCGCCGCGAGCGAGATGGGGCGAGAGCCTTACTCCAGCGCCGCGCGTGCCTCTCTCGTCGTGGTGCAGACGCTGCACGGGGTCGCACAAGGCATCCTCCTGTGCGCCATCGGAGATTGTAGCGGCCAGGGTTACGCCGCGGTGTCACTGCTGGGCGCCGGAGCGGGCGCCGCCAGTTCGCTGCTGCTCACCCGGGGCGGGGTGACGGACGGACAGGCCGCCGTCATCAACTCCGGCACCGTGTGGGGCTTCTGGTTCGGTATCGCGACGCTGCTCGCCTTCGACCTGGATGGTGACCATGCCATTGGCGCCGCCATCCTCGGCGGGGCGGGCTTCACCGGCGTGGGCGTTCTGCTGGCGCACCTGGTGAACCCCACCTCCGGACAGGTGTCCCTGGCCAACTCGGGTGGCCTCTGGGCGGGCGCGGTGACGGCGCTGTTCCTGGCGACTTCGGACAACACTGACTTGAAGCGTTTCTTCGCCGTCGAGCTGGGCGCCACGGCCGCAGGCATCCTGTCGATGGCCATCCTGTCGAAGTATGTGCCGGTGTCCCGAGGCCGCATGCTCCTCATCGACGCGGGCGGCATCCTCGGCGGGCTGGTGGGCGCGAGCGCCCTCTACCTCACCGCGGGCAATGACGCGGGAGACGCCATCCTCGTGGGCAGCGGCGTCGGTGTGCTGGGCGGACTGGCCCTCACCACGTACCTCACCCGGAA
This sequence comes from Myxococcus sp. CA005, assembly GCF_006518205.1. Taxonomy (NCBI): domain Bacteria; kingdom Pseudomonadati; phylum Myxococcota; class Myxococcia; order Myxococcales; family Myxococcaceae; genus Myxococcus; species Myxococcus sp. CA005. The sequence continues at coordinate 30,760 of NZ_SRLV01000068.1, forward strand.
CTTCGACCTCCCGGACGCGCCCCAGGTGGCGCTGGCACCGCTCACCACGCCACGCGGGGGCACGGGCCTGTCGATGGTGGGCCGGTTCTAGCCTCGGTCAGCGGCGGCGCAGGCCGTAGATGGACATGACAATCTGCTCGAAGGTGCGTGAGGGCAGCACGGTCTTCGCCACCACCGCCACGCGCTGCGCCAGTTGGGCCACCGGGTAGCGCACGTGAGGCGCTCCGCGCTCCATCACCTCCAGCACCTTCTTCGCCACGTCCTCGGCGGCGAGGCCGCCGCGTTCGCCGGACTCGATGGCCTTCAGCACGGCCTCGAAGCGCTCCCGATACGCGGAACCCGCGCCCGCCTTCGCGACACACACGCGGTTCTGGGTGAGCTGCGTCCGCACGTCTCCGGGCTGCACCAGCGTCGCCTCGATGCCGAACTCGGCCACCTCCTGGCGCAGCGCCTCGGTGAAGCCCTCCAGGGCGAACTTGCTGGCGCTGTAGAGCGACTGGAAGGGCAACCCCACCTGCCCGCCCAGGGAGCTGACCTGGATGATGCGGCCGGCGCGCCGCTCGCGCATGGAAGGCAGCACCGCCTTGCACACGCGCAGCGCGCCCAGGAAGTTGGCGTCCAACTGCGCGCGCGCTTCCTCGATAGAGGTGTCCTCGGCGGCGCCCGCGAGCGCATGACCCGCGTTGTTCACCACCACGTCGATGCGGCCCTCACGCGACAGCACCGTCGCCACGGCTCGCTGCACGGAGTCGTCTTGGGTGACGTCCAGCTCCAGCATCCGGTAGCCCGGAGGCGCGGCCTCCACGGGACGGCGGCTGGTGCCGTAGACGATGTGGCCACGCGCGCTCAGCAGCTCCGCGCACGCCTTGCCGATGCCGGACGACGCACCGGTGATGAGAACGACACTTCCCTGCGAACCGGACATCCAGGCTCCGTGCGACAGTCTTCCTGGCGCACAAACCACGGGTGCACGAGGCCCGGCAAGAGCCTCTCACCCCGCGTCACGGGGGTACCCGGCGACTCAGACCGTCTTGCTGCGCGCCTGAGCGGCGACCCCCGGCTGCGCATCCTCTCCGGAGATGACGACCTGGTGGCGCTGCACCTCGCGCACCATGAAGAAGGCGGCGGCGGACAACACGCCCAGGTCATCCAGCCAGCCGAGCACCGGGATGACGTCCGGCAGCGCGTCCACGGGCGACAGGAAGTAGACCACCGCCATCACGCCGGCGAGCTTCCGCCAGAGCGCTACGTGCGGGTCGCGCACGTACCGGAAGAAACGGCTCCCCATTCCACGAAGGCCTGCGATGTTCATGCCTACCTCTACGCACGAGGGACCCGGGTGATTGCGGCCTCGGCCCACACCCAGCGTACGCCGTCCGGCCGCCCGGAGGACAGCCAGGCTCAGTCCGGGATGTCCTCCAGCACCATCGCGCGGCCCACCACCTCCAGCCTCGCCCGGTCACCCGCGCGCAGCGGCAGGTCCGGCGCGCCGCGCACGGTGAGCTCCAGGCCGTTGCACGCCACGGTGAACTCGGCGGAGGGGCCCTGGAACTCGCGCGCCAGCACCTCCGCTCGCAGCGCGCCGCCCAACGCGACGCCGTCCGTGTCCGGCACCAGTCGCATCGCCTCTGGCCGCAGCGACAGCAGCACGTTGCCCTTCGCTGGCGCGCCCGTCACCGGAAGGATGCCGAGCAGCGTCCGGGCGCCATTGCCGAAGCCCACGCCCGGCAGCAAGTTGGTGCCGCCCAGGAAGTACGCCACGAAGGCCGTGCGCGGCGTGGCGTAGACAGCCTCCGGCGTGCCCACCTGCTCCACCTGGCCCGCCCGCATCACCGCCAGGCGGTCCGCGAAGGCCATGGCCTCCTGCTGGTCATGCGTGACGAGCATCACCGTGGCCCCCAGCGACTTCAGCACCCGCCGCACCTCCATTCGCGTGGAGGCCCGCAGCGCGCTGTCCAGGCTGGAGAAGGGCTCATCCAGCAGCAGCACCCGCGGCCCGGGGGCCAGCGCGCGGGCCAGCGCCACGCGCTGCTGCTGCCCACCCGAGAGCGCGTGCGGCATGCGCGACTCGAAGCCCTCCAGGCCGAAGAGCTTCAGCATGTTGCTCGCGCGGGCGCGGGCTTCCTGGCGCGGCATCGCGGTGAGGCCGAAGGCCACGTTCTCCACCACGGACAGGTGCGGGAAGAGCGCGTAGTCCTGGAACACCATGCCCACGCTGCGCTGCTCGGACGGCACGAAGGCGCCAGGACTGGCCAGGGTGCGGCCGTCCAACGTGACGGTGCCGCTGTTGGGGCGCTCGAAGCCCGCTACCAGCCGCAGCGTCGTCGTCTTGCCACACCCCGACGGGCCCAGCAGCGCCAACACTTCGCCGGGCTCCACCGCCAGGGACAAGCGGTCCACCGCGGCGGTACCGCTGGAGGAATAACGAAGGGTGACGTCGTCGAGCGAAAGCAGAGGCATGGCGGGCGGCGCACCCTACCGCGTTCCCGGGGGCCCGGGCGCTTTGGCTTAACTCGGAGACGAGCCGCCCTCTTGCGACACCAACAGCCCCACACCCAGCGTGGAGACGGCCATCAGCACCAGCGCCGGCAGCGCGGCCTCGGCGAAGCGGCCCTCGGCCGTGGCGCCCCAGACGCGCGTGGCGAGCGTCTCGAAGCCGATGGGCGCCAGCAGCAACGTGGCCGGAAGCTCCTTCATCGCCGTGAGGAAGACGAGCGCCGCGCCCGCCAGCAGCCCGGGCCGTAGCAGCGGCGCCGTCACCCGGCGCAGCACGCCGGACGGAGGCTGGCCCAGCGACGCCGCGGCCTCCGGCAGGTGCGGGTTGAGCTGAAGCAACGACGCCCGCACCACGCCCACCGCCTGCGGCAGGAAGCGCACCACGTAGGCCAGCACCAGCATGACCAGGGTGCCGTAGAGGAAGGGCACCGTCTGCACGCCCAGGAAGACGAGCGACAGCGCCAGCACGATGGGCGGCAGCGCATAACCCGCGTAGGACACGCGCTCCAGCGCCACCGTGAGGCGGCTCGGGTAGCGCACCGCGAGGAAGGCCAGCGGCAACGCGCCCACCACCGCCGCCACCGCGCCCAACATGGAAGCACTCACCGAGTTCCACGCGGGCCCCATCATCGGCCCCGACTCCACCGACAGCCCTTGCACGCCCCAATAGACGAGCACGCCGACCGGGAGCCCCACGCCCACCGCCACCACCGCGCCGCACAAGAGCAGCGCCGGCACGCGCCAGCGGCCCAGTTGTACGAGCGAGGAAGCCCTGGCCGCGCCCTTCGCGCTGCGGTGGTAGCCCGCACGGCCGCGCAGCCACAACTCCAGGGCCAGCACGCCCACCGTCACGGACACCAACGCCAGGCCCAACAGCGCCGCGTAGCTGCGGTCGTACGCGCCCTCGTACTGCACGTAGATGGCGCGCGAGAAGGCGTCATACTGCACCAGCGCAACCGCGCCGAAGTCGGAGAGGACATACAGCCCCACCAGCAGCGCGCCCGACGCGAAGGCAGGACGCAGCAGGGGCACGGTGATGCGGAAGAAGGCCCGGGCGGGTGTGAGTCCCAGGCTCCTCGCCCCCTCCAGCCACGCCGGGTCCTGAGACAGGAGCCCGGCGCGCAGCGCGAGGAAGAAGTACGGATACGTCGACACCGTCAGCGCCAGCAGCGCTCCGGGAAAGCCATACACGGGTGGCACCGGAAGACCCCAGCGCGTCAGGGGTTCCTCCAGCGCGCCGCCCACGCCAAACGCCGCCAGCAGCACGTAGCCGCTGACGAACGTGGGCACCGCCAACGGCACACACAACAACACCGTCCACAGACGGCGCCCCGGCAGGTCCGTGCGCGCGGTGAGCCAGGCCAGCGGCAGCGACAGCAGTGCCGCGCAGCCCGTCACCGCCGCCGCGAGCCCCAACGTGCGGCCCAACAGGCCCCACGTCTTGTCTCGCAGCAGCAGGCCCCATGCGTCCGCATCCGCTTCCGCGGCGCGCACGCACAGGTATATCGCGGGAACCAGCGCCAGCGTGGCCATGGCCACGCCAGCCACCCATAATCCCACCGGGGCACGACGAAGCATCAGAGGACGCCAGTATCCTGGAGCAGCTTCACGGTGCCGCGCAGGTCATCCAGCCTGGACAGGTCCAGGTCGGGCGAGCCCACCTTGTCGAGCGCCGGCAGGCCCTCAGCCAGCTTCACGCCAGACACCAGCGGGAACTCGGACGTCTCCTGCGCGAAGTACGTCTGCGCGTCGGCGTCCAGCAGGTACGCGGCCAGCTTCTTCGCCGCGTCCGTGTTCTTCGAGCCCTTGAGGATGGCCACGCCCGCCACGTTCACCAGCGCGCCCGGGTCACCCGCCGCGACGAAGTAGTTGGCCACGGGCAGGTCCGCTTTGTTCTTCTTCGCGGAGTACAGGTAGTAGTGGTTCACGAAGCCCGCGTCGATTTCACCGCGCCCCAGCGCCTCGATGATGGCGGAGTTGTTCTTGTAGACGCGCGGCGCGTTGGCCTGGACGCCCTTGAGCCACTGCGTCGCGGCCTCGTCGCCCTTGAGCAGCCGCAGCGCGGTGACGAAGGACTGGAACGAGGCGTTGGTGGGCGCCCAGCCCAGGCGGCCCTTCCACTTCGCATCCGTGAAGCCAAGGATGCTCTTGGGCAGCGTGTCCGCCTTCACCTTCTTCGTGTTGTAGGCCACCACGCGCGCCCGGCCGCTGGTGCCCACCCACACGCCCTGCGGCGAGCGGAAGCGCGCATCCACCTTGTCCAGCGTCTCCTTGGGCAGCACCTGAAGCTGACCCGCCTTCGCCAGCGCGCCGAGCGCCCCCGCGTCCTGCGCGAAGAACACGTCGGCGGGCGTCTTCGCCCCCTCCTCCAGCAACGTGGCCGCGAGCTGCGGCGTCTCGCCGTAGCGCACCTTCACCTCGACCCCCGTCTTCTCAGTGAACTTCTTGAGGAGCGGGCCCACGAGCTTCTCGTTGCGGCCGGAGTAGATGGTGAGCGTCTCCGCCGCGAGCGCGGGGGAGGCCAGGGTCAGGACCAGGGAGGCCAGGAGGAGTCGTACCATGAGCCGGCACCCTAACGGACGGCCTCCCCCGCTTCCACCGATTGCGCGCGGGCGCCCGGTGAAGCGCGAAACAGGTGACGACCGCGCTCCTTCGCTGCCCGGAGTAACCTCGTGGGCCGCAACCTCCCGCCACCGTGGAGACACCATGCCGCGCCCGCTCGTCGCCGCCTGTGCCGCCGCCCTGCTCGCCGCGCCCTCCGCCCTCGCGCAGGCGCCTGCGTCCCCGAAACCACCCGTCTCCACACCCAACCCGATGAAGGACGCCGCCGAGCGAACCCGGAGCGCGCTCCAGCTCACACCCGCGCCCCGCCCCGAGGACGTGCGCTCCATCGATTCCCTCATCGCCGCGCTGTACGACGTCATCAGCGGCCCGGCGGGCCAGGCTCGCGACTGGCAGCGATTCCGCGCCCTCTTCCACCCGGGCGCGCAGATGATTCCCATCCGCCGCCCGAAGGACGGCAAGGGGCCTGCGGCCACGCCCTTCACCCCGGATGACTATGCCACCTCCGCCTCGGTGGCCTTCGACAAACGGGGGTTCTTCGAGAAGGAGACGCGCCGACAGGTGTCTGGCTATGGCGACATGGTCCAGGTGCTGAGCGCGTATGAGACGCGTGAAACCGCGGACGGGCCGGTGATGACCACGGGCGTCAACAGCTTGCAGCTCGTCTTCGATGGCCGGCGCTGGTGGATTCTCAACATCGCCTGGACGGACGACAAGGCCGCGGGGGTTCCCGTGCCGAAGGACTTCACCCGGAAGTAGAACGCGCGCCATGGGTGACGCGTCCCTGCGCGATGTGCTGGTGGTGGGGAGCTACTGCCACGACCTGCTCCGGCATGGCCCCGGGCGGGAAACACATGCGCTCGGCGGGTCGGCGGCGTACATCGCGTCCGTCCTGGATGCGATGGGGCTGGAGTACGCGGTGGCCGCGGTGGCCGGCGAGGACTTCCGTTACGCGGACCAGGTCCGGCATCCGCCGCGCATCGTTCCGGGAACGCGCACCACGCAGTTCATCGCGGACTTCGAGGGAGAGGCACGGACGCTTCGCGTCAGCGCGAAGGCGGAGCCGATTCGCCCTGCGGACATCACCGTGGACGCACGCGTGGCACTGGCGTGCGGGGTGGCGGGTGAGGTGCTGCCGGAGACGCTGCTCCATGTCTCTGAGCGGGCGCGGCATGTGCTGGCGGATGCACAGGGGTTGATTCGGGCGCTCGATGATGACGGACGGGTGCTCAATCTCCGCCTGGAGGACACGCCTTTCGCGGGGCTGCTGGAGCGGCTTCGGGTGCTGAAGGCCAGCGAGGAAGAAGCCCGGGCAATGGACATCGAGCGGGTACGTCAGCGGACGTGCCTGGTGGTGACGCGTGGGGCGCGGGGCTGCACGGTGTTCACGGCGGATGCGCGCATCGACGTGCCCACGGTTGCGGTGGAGGAAGTGGATGCCACGGGCGCGGGGGACTGCTTCATCGCGGGCTTCACGCTGGGGTTGCTGCGAGGACTGCCGTTCGAACGCTGCGCCGCGCTGGCGAACTGGTTTGGCGCGCAGGCGGTGACGCAGGTGGGTGTGCCGAAGCTGGATGTCAGCCGGCTTCCAACGGAACTGCGATAAGCAGCATTCAATGAAAAGCCAGAACACTGTTACGCCCTTGGGATGTGTGCTCGTAAGCCTTGCCCTGGGATGTTCCAGTGGCGCGCACTCCACCGGGAGAAGAGGCGAACCGTACGCACTTGCTTCCTGCTCCGATTCCGTATCGTGCTGCCTTCAGCGATTCCCCGGCATGCCCGAAGCATGTGGACTTTCCGCTGCCGAGGCCGCTGTGCTCATGACCGGCGCCCAAGCAGTAACGAACACCGCATCGGTCGAGTGGGATGACTCACATAATGCAGCTCTCCCCGAGTGGAAGCGAACGTGCATTCGTGCCTATGGCGACTGCAAACAGGATGGCTGGAAGGGCCACTGTTACTCCTGCTTTCAACTGTGCGAGGGCCAACAGGAATGGCCCGGCGACAAATGCTATCCCGTGGGAAAATAGCGCATGGCTGAAGAACTCGACTGGGACCCGATTCGCGCCCTTGCGCGCCGAGTGCTGCGCAATGGAGAGCCCCTGATGCTCACCATCGAAGTGCGGGAACTCCTGGCGCGAACTGCTCGTGAAGTGGGCCTCAGTCAAGCCGATGCGACTTCGGCTCTTGCGTCGGACACGAGCGCCCTGGAACTCCTCCGAGAGTGCTCGCGTCGCATCAGCGAAGGGTCCAGCCGGATGGTGAATGCACTTCACCGGATGTACCAGCACAAGCGCGCGGGTGACCTCGACAGTGCCCGCCAGGAAATGCGGGACGTGTTGGCCGCCGAGGAGGTGCCGCACTACCGCGCCGTTGCGCAGGGCCAACTCAACCTGCTGGATGATGAGCCTTGAATGACAACGGGGACGCGACTTCCGCCGCGTCCCCGTCAGTCAGCCTTCCGGCGATTCAACGAGCAACTCAGCCCTGCGTGGGCTCCTCGCCACCCGGGGTGCCACCCTCCTCGGACGCCGGGGCTGACTCGACAGCGGCTTCCGCAGGCGCCGCGGCCTCCGCCGTGGCGTCCGCAGGCACAGCGGCGTCAGTCGCTTCCGGAGCGTTGGCCTCCGCCGTGGGCACCGCGCCCTCGGCCGGCGCCACCGCCTCGCCGTTCTCCTCGGACTCGTCGCTCTCGGGCAGCTTGGAGATGGCCATGACCTTCTCCTGCTCGTTCTCCAGGGCAATCAGCCGCACGCCCTGCGTGTTGCGGCCGATGACGGAGATCTCCTTCACCCGCATGCGGATGAGCATGCCGCCGTTGGTAACGAGCATCACCTCGTCCGCTTCCTTCACCTGGAGCAGACCCACCACCTTGCCGTTCCGCTCGGTGGTCTTGATGTCGATGATGCCCTTGCCGCCACGGCCCTGCTGCCGGTACTCGGCCTCCTGCGTCCGCTTGCCGTAGCCGTTCTCCGTCACCGTGAGGATGGCCGCGTCCGTCTCCACCACGTCGGCGCCCACCACCTCGTCGCCGTCCTCCAGCGTGATTCCCTTCACGCCGTAGGCCTGGCGGCCCATGGAGCGGACCTCCGTCTCCGGGAAGCGGATGCTCATGCCCGACGCCGTCGACAGCAGGATGTCCTTGCTGCCGTCGGTAATCATCACCGCCACCAGCTCGTCACCGTCGTCGATGCCCAGCGCGATGATGCCGCTGGAGCGGACGTTCTCGAACGCGCTCAGGTCCGTGCGCTTCACCACGCCCCGCTTCGTCACGAAGAAGACGTAGCGGTTCTCCGGGAAGTCACGCGTCACCAGCACCTGCGCCAACCGCTCGCCCTCGCCGAACTGCACCAGGTTCACCATGGCCTTGCCGCGCGACGTGCGGCTGGCCTGCGGAACCTGGTGCACCTTCAGCGAGTACAGCTTGCCCTTCGTGGTGATGGGCATCAGGTACGCGTGCGTGCTGGCCACGAACAGCTTGCTGACGAAATCGTCTTCCTTCGTCGCAGCGCCCGTCTTCCCGCGCCCACCGCGCTTCTGCGCCCGGTACTCGGTCAGCGGCGAGCGCTTGATGTAGCCCGTGTGCGACAGCGTAACCACCATCGTCTCTTCGGCGATGAGGTCCTCGCTGGTCATCTCATCCACGGCGCCAGTGATTTCCGTGCGGCGCTTGTCGCCGTAGCGCTCGCGAATCTCCACGAGCTCCGTCTTGATGACGTTGAGCAGGCTGCGCTCGTTGGCCAGGATGTCCTGCAGCCGCGCGATGTCGCGCACCAGGCCGATGAGTTCGCGGAACAGCTCCTCGCGCTGCAGGCCGGTGAGCCGCTGCAGGCGCATCTCCAGGATGTTCTGCGCCTGGCCCTCGCTGAAGCCCGCGCCCTCGTACTTGTGCGCCAGGCCCGCGTAGCTGGGCTCCTCGTTGCGAGCGCGCGAGACGAGCAGCTCCATCTGCGCCTTCGCCTTGTCGTAGTCGATGCGCTGGAGGGTCGCGAAGCGCTCGTGCTCGTACAGCGAGGGCGACAGGATGTTCATCAGGCCCCAGCGCGCCTCGTCCGGGTCCTTGGACGCGCGGATGAGGCTGACCACCAGGTCGATGAGGTCCTGCGCGACGAGCAGACCTTCGACGATGTGCATGCGCGCCAGCGCCTTGCGCAGCTCGTAGCGCGTGCGGCGCGTCACCACGTCACGGCGGTGCGCGATGAACCGGTCCAGCATCTCCTTCAGGTTGAGCGTGCGCGGCTGACCGCCGTCGATGGCCAGCATCACCGCGCCGAAAGTCGTCTCCAGCGACGTCATCGCATACAGGTTGTTGAGCACCACCTGCGAAATCGCATCGCGCTTGAGCTCGATGACGATGCGCATGCCCTGGCGGTCGCTCTCGTCGCGGATGTCGCTGATGCCCTCCAGCTTCTTCTCGCGCACCAGCTCGGCGATCTTCTCGATGAGCCGCGCCTTGTTCACCTGGTACGGAATCTCCGAGAAGATGATGGCCTCGCGGTCACCCCGCTTGGAGGTCTCGATGTCCGAGCGCGCCCGGATGGTGACCTGGCCGCGGCCCGTCTCGTAGGCGCGGACGATGCCCTCGCGCCCGGTGATGATGGCGCCGGTGGGGAAGTCCGGACCGGTGATGAACTCCATCAGGTCCCGGACCGTGCAGCCCGGGTTGTCGATGAGGTGCAGCGTGCCGCTGATGACCTCGGTCATGTTGTGCGGCGGGATGTTGGTGGTCATGCCCACCGCGATGCCGCTGCTGCCGTTGACCAGGAGGTTGGGGAACTTCGACGGGAGGACGAGCGGCTCTTCCAGCGAGTCGTCGTAGTTGGGACCGAAGTCCACCGTCTCCTTGTCGATGTCCGCCAGCAGGTCCTCCGCCAGCCGCTCCATGCGCACTTCCGTGTAACGCATGGCCGCTGGCGAGTCGCCGTCCACCGAGCCGAAGTTGCCCTGGCCGTCCACCAGCAGGTAGCGAAGGCTCCACTCCTGCGCCAGGCGCACCATGGCGTCGTACACCGACGAGTCACCGTGCGGGTGGTACTTACCGATGACGTCACCCACCACGCGGGCGGACTTCTTGTAGGCCCGGTTGTGGAGGTTGCCCAGGTCATTCATCGCGTACAGCACGCGGCGATGCACGGGCTTGAGTCCGTCACGTACGTCGGGCAGCGCGCGCCCCACGATGACGGACATGGAGTAGTCGAGATACGAACGGCGCATCTCGTCTTCGATGTTGACGGGAATGAGCTCTCCAGCGCTGTCCGGGGGGGGAGGCGCGGAGGGCGATGCCGGCTTGTCAGTCGTGTCGTCAGCCATGAGCTCTGGAAGTCTGCGGAGGGGCCCGCGAATGGGGGCCGCCATCCAGTGAGTGAGCGTTCGTAACCCCTGGATTTCCCAGCGTCAACAGAGGAAACAAGGGGCTCTCGCCCCGAACGGCGGGATGCCTGGAAGGGGCTCTTTTTTGAACGCTTGAGCGAGCCTTTTTCAGCCCTGCGGACGCAGGGGAGCAGCCAGGCGCTCCGCTTCGGCTCCCACCGGTCCTTCCGGGTCCCGTTTCTTTGCTTTTTCGAACGCGGCCAGGGCCCCTTCCCGGTCGCCCTTCAGCTTCAAGGCCACGCCCACGTTGAGGTGCGCGGAGGGAAAGTCACGGTCCATGGCCACGGCTTCCCGGAAGAGCACCAGCGCCTGGTCCACGTCGCCCGACAGCAAGGCCTCCTTGCCGGCCTGGACGCGCTTCTCCGCGTCATTCACGAGCTCCACCTGGAACACGCTGCCGCCCACCACGTTGGCGACAAGCACGCGCAGGATGCCGCCCCAGTAGAACGTGAGCCCCTCCGCGGCCACCACGGCGGCCAGCGGCAGGTCCGGAAGCAGTTGCTTGCCCCGGAACTTGAAGCGCACCCGCGTGTAGCGGCCCTTGTTGGCCCAGTGGACCATCTCCCCCTGGAGCTTGCGCAGCCCTTCTTCCATGCGCTTGGGGTCGATTTCGAAGGGCAACACGCGGCCCGCGGTCTCACCGGACGGGAGTGCCTTGGGGCCCGGGCGTCCAGGGGTGGGCTCGTCGGCGAGGATGGGCTCAGCTTCCAGCACGGGGGGCCGAGGAACTTTGACGGCGGGCTCAAACACCGGCGCGCTGGCGCGACGGGGCGCGGCGCTCGTCCTCAAGGCGGCCTTCTTCGGGGCAGCGGCCTTCTTCGCCTTCGCCTTCGACGCGGCGGGCTTCTTCGCCTTCGACGGACGCTTCTGGGAAGTGCTCTTGGCCATGGACACACCTTAAACGAGCCACGGCGACAACGCTTGCATGGTGCCGCCCGATGGTGGGCTTCGCACGGTTCTTCGCACGCACGCCACACGACTTCACGCCGCGCGCGTCCCTTCCCACCGGGCGCGAGGGGATGATGGCGTTCCTTCCCGAAAGGACTGCTCCCCGCATGACTCGCGTCCGGCACGCCCTGCTCTCCGCCCTGCTCCTCGCCACCCCCATCGCCAGCGCCGCGCCCGCCGACCCCATCGCGTCCCAGGACGACTGGCCCCGCCTCCGCAAGGAGCGCATCCAGAAACTGCTGCCCCAGGCCATGGCCCGCGCCAACGTGGACGCGTGGGTGGTCATCTGCCGGGAGAACGACAACGACCCGCTGGCCATCCACGTCGGGTGTGAGAACGCCGGAGGCACCGCCGCCTTCCTGTTCCTCAAGCAGGACGCGGCCGTGCGCGGCGTGGCCCTGTCACCGGAAGGCGAGGCCACCGCGCTCCGCGACGTGGCGCCGCTCGATGAGGTGGTGCCGCTGCCGCGCGGAACGAATCTCTACGCGCAGCTGGCCTCGCGGCTGGCGGCGGCGAAGCCGAAGCGCATCGCCGTCAATTCGTCCACGTCGGTGGCGGTGGCCGATGGCCTGTCCGCCACGCAGCGCGCCGCGCTGGAGAAGGCCCTGACGCCCGCGTTGCGCAAGAAGTTGGTGTCCTCCGAGGACCTCGTCTCCGAGTGGCTCTCCGTGAAGCTGCCCGAGGAGGTGGACATCCTCCGCAAGGCCGCCGCGCTGACGTCCCAGATGGAGATAGAGGCCTACCGCGCGGTAGTGCCGGGCAAGACGCGCGACGTGGATGTGGCCCGCTTCCTCCGCCAGCGCATGGCGGAACTGGGCGTGGGCGACGCCTGGGCGCCGGACCAGAACCCCAACGTCCAGAGCGGCCCCACGCGCGGGCACTCCCACGCCACCGAGCGCGTCATCCAGCCGGGTGACTTCATCCAGACGGACTTCGGCATCCGCGTGGGCGGCATGTGGGTGACGGACATCCAGCGCTTCGCCTACGTGCTGGCGCCGGGCGAGACGCAGCCGCCCAAGGAGGCCCTGGAGAAGTGGGAGAAGGGCAAGAAAGGCAGCCGGATTGCATTGGCCACCCTGAAACCCGGCGTGCGCGGCTGGGACGTGGACAAGGCCCAGCGCGACTGGATGCGGGAAGCCGGCTCCGCGCCCGTCATGTGGGGAACGGGGCACCCGGTGGGCTACTGGGCGCATGACGTGGGCCCGGCGCTCTCCGGCGCGCAGCAGGGCAAGCCCGCGGCGGGACAGGCGGCGCGCATCGTCCGGCCCGGGCAGGTCTTCGCCTTCGACGGGTTCTTCGCGTGGCCGGACGGCGGCGAGGGCGAGCAGCGCATCATCGCCGTGGAGGAGATGGCCGTCGTCACCGAAACGGGTGCGGAATACCTCATCCCACCCCAGGAAGATTTGGTGCTCATCCCCTCCCCGGGTCCTTCCCGCCCCGTGCCGTGAGACATGTCTCGCGTGACAATCTCGTGGGAGAAGCTTGAGTAGGATGCGCTGAACCGCTCGCGGAGAGGGCCCGATGCAGAACGTGCTGGTGATTGACGACGACGCCTTCGTGCTCTCGGTGGTGAGGGACATCCTCCAGAGCGCGGGCTACGGGGTCGTGGCGGTGCAGTCACCCGCGGAGGCGTTCAACCTGGACCTGTCCAGCGTCTCCGCCATCCTCTGCGACTACAACATGCCGGACATGAACGGCTCCGACGTGCTCACGGTGATGCGGGAGCTGAAGGACTGCCGGGTGCCGTTCATCTTCCTCACCGGACACGAGGAGCTGGATGACCTCGTGTCCGTGGCCATCCGCTACGGCGCGGAGCTGCTGCCCAAGCCCATCCAGCCCGTGGAGCTGGTGCGGCTGCTCGTCAAACAGCTCGCCTCCGCGGCCTGAGCGCGATGTGTCCACGCGCTGCGCCACAGATGACAATGGCTGCCCGGGTGCACCCAAGCCCCCTCGCTCGCTCCGCCTTGATTGGATGAGAGAGAAAGACAAATGGTGACCGCATACCCTCACTCAGGGTAAAAATAGGATATCGGGAAAGGACTGCCATGAAAGAGCCGTTTTGGACCCTGTACCTCACCCTGACAGTGCACGGACACCCTCCGGACATCTGGTACTACAACGTCAAGTTGCGGAACGAGGCCATCTACATCGGGACAAACGAGCACCACATCACGGTGCTGGCGAACCATGGCGGATGGCACGTCACCATCAACCAAAGCCATGACGGTCAGGTCGCGGGCGGGTTCGACGACCTCGTGAACCTGCGATGGGATGTCACACCGGAGATAGGTCGCGCGCTTGAGTGGATCCGACACCACCGCGTGAACATGTAGAGCCCCGGCACTCGACGCGCTCTCGGTTCGCAGCCCTGACCGAACACCTGCTGAGCGCAAGGAGCGCCATGGCCTTCGCGGCTGGCGGCGGAGCCCTCCAGCGGCGGGCCTGCGCTCAACCGAGCACGGCCACCAACTGGCGGCACTGGGCCAGCAACTCACCCTCCTGGGTCCACAGCTGCTGGAAGTCCTCGGAGTAGCCCTCCGCCGCCTGCCGTGAGCGCCCCGTGCGCAGGAAGTGGGCGTCCTCGCGCAGGCCCGGGCGCGGCAGGTCGTGGAAGAAGTGCACGGTGAAGTCCACGCTGGCCGCCGCGTGGAAACCATCCACGCGCGAGAGCACCGACGGCGGATAGGCGTCCATCAACCCCACGCACAGCGGCGCGTCCAGCACCATGGGCTCACGCGGGCGAAGCCAACCGCCCGTCTCCGCCACGTCCGCGCCGGAGTACGGCGCCGAGCCCACGCAGAAGCGGTACTCGAAGAAGCTGCAGAAGGTGGGCATGGGCACGTCGTCCGGCACCACGGGGACGTCTTCCGGCGGCGGCACCACCGGGCGCTTCACGTCGAAGTACTCCGTCGCGCCGCCGCGCGAGGTGCCGAACGTGGCGGTGGCCACGCACAGCACACCCGCGGCGCTCTCGATGCGCGCCGTCGCGTGCGTGACGAGCCGCCCCGTCCGTTCGATGCGCGTCTGGATTTCCGCCTCCCCCTCCACCGCGGGCGCGCAGAAGTGCACGGTGAGCGTGCGCACGGGACGGCCCGGCTGCTGGGCCTGCGCCAGGGTGTGCTCCAACGCGCGCAGCGTCGACCCCGCGACGATGCCGCCATAGGCGCCCTTGCCCTGGTACCAGGGCGCGGTGAAGCGGATGCCGTAGCGGTTGGGAGAGAGTGGCTCGGGGGTGGTGGCAGCGAGGAAGGCAGCGGTCATGTCGCGCCGCAGCGTATCAACGCGGCCCCGGTGTGTCCGGCCCGAGTCTCTCGCGGCTCGCCGCCCCTTCAGGCGGACAGGCGCCAGTCGATGGGCGGACGGCCGTGGGACTCCAGCGCCTCATTCACGGCGCTGAAGGGACGGCTGCCGAAGAAGCCATTGCTGGCCGACAGCGGCGAGGGGTGTGTGCCCTCGATGACGACGTGCCGCTTCGAATCGATGAGCTTCTTCTTCTTCTGCGCGTAGCGGCCCCACAGCAGGAACACCACCGGGTCGTCCTTGGCGCTCACCGCGCGAATGACGGCGTCCGTGAAGTCCTCCCAGCCGTGCCCCGCGTGGCTGTTGGGCTTCGCCTGCCGCACCGTCAGCACCGCGTTGAGCAGCAGCACACCCTGCCGGGCCCAGGGAATCAGAGAGCCGTCCTTCGGGCGGGGCACGCCCACGTCGCTCTCCAGCTCCTTGAACATGTTAACCAGCGAGGGCGGCGGCGCCACCCCCGGCTTCACCGAGAAGGCCAGCCCATGCGCCTGTCCCGGCCCGTGGTAGGGGTCCTGGCCCAGCAGCAACACCCGCACGTCTTCATAGGGCGTGAGCCGGAAGGCGGAGAAGAGGTCCTCCTCCGACGGAAAGACGGTGGCCTCCCGCCGCTCCGCTTCGACGAAGCGCTCCAGCTCATGGAACGACGGCGACGCCAACGCCGCGCGCAGCTCCTGCTTCCAGTCTTCCGGCAGCCCTTCCGCGAGCACGAACGCCTCCCTTTTCCGACGGCGGCGGCATTGAAACACCGGGCATCGGGAGCGCCCACTGCTTTTCCGCCCGGCCACGCTGGAAACCGCCGGTGGGCGGCCCCTGCCCCAGAAAGCAGCCGGACAGGCGGGGCGGGTTCTTGGGCCCTGGGGCCAGAGCGCGCTAGCCTGGGTGGCGCCATGACGATGTACACCGAGTCACTCCGCGCGTTCCTCAAGCCCGTCCTGCCCTACATGGATGACGAGGCCGTGTCGGAAATCATGATCAACGGCCCGACCGACATCTGGATTGAGCGCAAGGGCCGGCTCACGAAAGTGGATGCATCGTTCACCGACGAAGGCCTGCTCGGCGCCGCGCGCAACATGGCCCAGTTCGTCGGCCGCATGCTCAACGAAGAGCGCCCCCGCCTGGACGCGCGCCTTCCGGATGGCAGCCGCATCCACGTGGTGATTCCGCCCATCGCGCGCAAGGGCACCACCATCTCCATCCGCAAGTTCTTCAAGGAGAAGCT
This sequence comes from Myxococcus sp. CA005, assembly GCF_006518205.1. NCBI lineage: Bacteria > Pseudomonadati > Myxococcota > Myxococcia > Myxococcales > Myxococcaceae > Myxococcus > Myxococcus sp. CA005. Next base: position 46,655 of record NZ_SRLV01000068.1, read on the forward strand.
GACGGTCCAATCCTTGATGAAGTTCGGGTCGCTCACGCCGCAGATGGCGCGCCTCATCGAGGCCGGCATCGCCACCAAGCTCAACATGCTGGTGGCCGGCGGCACGGGCTCCGGCAAGACGACGCTGCTCAACATCGTGTCGTCGCTCATCCCCGACGAGGAGCGCATCCTCACCATCGAGGACTCGGCCGAGCTCCAGCTCAACCAGTCCCACGTCGTGCCCTTCGAAAGCCGGCCGCCCGACAAGTTCGGCAAGGGCGCGGTGGACATGGGCGATTTGCTCCACTCCGCGCTGCGTCTGCGCCCCGACCGCATCGTCGTCGGTGAGGTGCGCGGCGGCGAGGCCTTCCACCTCATGCAGGCCATGAACACCGGCCACGGCGGCTCGCTGGCCACCACGCACGCCAACACGCCCACGGACACGCTGCGCCGCATCGAGTCGCTGTGCCTCATGTCCGGCGTGGAGCTGCCCATGGTGGCCGTGCGCGCCCAGGTGGCCAGCGCCATCAACTTCATCATCTGCTGCGAGCGCCTCCACGACGGCAGCCGCAAGACGATTGCCCTGTCGGAGGTGCTGCCCCTCAACGAGAAGGGCGACTACCGCACCCAGGACATCTTCGTCTTCACGCCCGTCACCAAGGACGAGGACGACCACATCCTGGGCTACCACGCGCCCACCGGCATCATCCCCAACTTCGTCAGCAAGGCGCGCGCGTACGGCTTCCACGACCTGGACGAGTCCTTCTTCGACCCGGCCACCTACGGCCTGCCGCCGCCGCCCACCTTCCACGCGGGCGAGTCGTACTCGGTGCGCTGGGCCCCGTCCCTGAAGCACCGCGAGCAGGGAAGGCCAGACCCGGACCACTTCAAGCAGGAGTGGGCCGCCTTCGAGCAGCGCCTCAAGCAGGACGCCCGCGACGCGAAGGCCGGCAAGGCCGCCGCCGCGCCGCCTCCGCCTCCCGCGCCGGCCGTGCAGGTGCAGGTGCCCGCGAGTCACCCCACCCCGCCGCCCTCGGCG
>NZ_SRLV01000069.1:0-47553 GCF_006518205.1 Myxococcus sp. CA005
GCCCGGAACGGGTGCTCACCTCGGGCCGGAATCGGTGCTCACCATGCCCGGAACGGGTGCTCACCATGCCCGGAACGGGTGCTCACCTCGGGCCGGAATCGGTGCTCACCATGGTCCGGTACACGCAGTTCACGTCGCGGGTGACGATACCCAGAGAGATTCCCGCGTCGTCCGTGCGCTGGTGCGCATAGGCCAGCGTCGCCGCGACTTCCGCGCCCATGTAGAGGGTGAACGCCTCGGAGAAGTAGCAACCGCGCGCCCGGGCGACGGTCAGCAACGTATTGACGGGTTTACCAGACGTGGCCTCAGAGAGCACCACCCGCCGCCGCTTCATCTCCAGCCCACGGAGGGCCTCCTGGGGCTGTGCCACAGCCGTTAGGCCCACCAGTAGCACGAGCGGCAGGGCAAGCCGAGCAAGTGACGAGAACACGCGCGGGCGACCTCCAAGGGGCATAGCGGGAGCGAACCAGGATGCGCACAATTGCAAGCCCTTCTCCGGTTGTCCTGGCGCTGGGGGATTCGGCAAACCACAAGAACCCAGATCACTTGCCGGGTCGCGCCGCTTCACTGGCTTCCGTGCCCCCGAACTTCTGGCGCCACCGGTAGAGCGCCTGCTCGGTAATGCCGTGCTTCCGGACCACCTCCGCCACGCTGGCCCCAGGCGCCTCCGCCTCCCGCAGATTGCGGACCATTTGCTCCTCGGGAAACCTGCGCTTCCTCAAGACCGACGTACCCCCCTGGCCGCGAGGACTCTCTCACGCTTCAACTGGTCCGAAAATCGGGGGGGCAGGCCACAAGAGCAACCGTGCAGCAATTCATAAAACCCTCATGCAGCCCTGACTCAGCCGCCAGCACATGGCCAGACAATAGACACCAGAGCAATCCATTCAGACAACCTCAAGAATCCAATAGAGAACATAAGACCCTAGAGGTCTACACTACTACCTGACCAGCTCCATCGCGCAGTACGACTCACTTCCATATGCCCTGTCCGAAAGTCCCTACGTGCGCCCACCATGGCAGTCCGACAACCATTGAACTAGCGTCCCCGCGTTGAGCAAATGTGGAGCTTTCCAGCCGCAACAAAGCCCATCGACGGGCGGCAGGGGACAGACCGAGCGCAGCCAGACGTCGGAAGCCATTGCGCAGCGCCCGGCGAGGGCAGTCGAGGGCCCCACGCAAACGGCTGCTCATTCGCTCAATCGATGCAAGGCGCGAGAACAAGGAGCAGCGACAACATCGACAAGCACTAAGCATTCAATAGACACACATGGGTCATCTGCGACCACGCCCATGTGGCCCCTTCCACCACACCCAGCAGCTCTCAACAAAACCTCTTCACAGATAGGCAAAGGGCTTGTGATCACATTCACATTCAACTACCTACGCGCTCTCACTTACAGGAGATTTAGATGGCGACCCCAACCCGCTTCGCATTTACCCAGCCGAGCTCGCCGGGCACCGAGTTCATCATCGAGCTGACGGACGAAAACACGATTGCCCATGCGCGAAGGATTCTCTCAGGCGAAGAGAAGAACGAGATTCACGTGCATGGACGAATCATCAAGAGGACCCAGCCATACAACCCGAGGTTCTCATTCCATTTGGACCCGGCCACCATCCGGTTCTTCGAGATTGCCATCGAGGTCTGCGACGCGAACATGGTGTACGTAGAGGACCATCTGGATGAGGCGGGCGGCGCGTTCCTGCCGGGGGGCCACTGGTGCCCGTGGGACTCCAAGCTGACGCGTGAGGTGACTTGAGGTAAGAAGGCGGCCGAGTGGCTGCAGTGTGTGTGTGCAATTCACGGCGTCGCGAGGTCCCAAACCAACCGCGCAGATTCCGCAGCCGCCCACCCTCCGTTCGCAAGCTTCGCAACGGAGACCCCGGCCCCCTGTGTCAGGGAGGTTGTCGCCTCGGCTGACCTGCCTCACACGCGCCTCGCTCACTCGCCTTGACGCACTGCCGAATGTGGCCTTGCTGCAAGCGTGCGCGCCGTCTGGATGAAGGCGCTGGCATCGCGCCTTCTCGTAGGCGCGAGTGACGCCAGGCCGTTCACGCAGGTATTCGCGGAACGCGAGGTGCCGAGAAATCTCCCGAGAGCCGTCGGCATCGCAATGAAGGTGGACGAGACGCTCTCGCGTTCTCGGCTCGTCCTTGGTGCAGCAACGCCGGCCCGGTAGGCCGAGCTCTCGCCACCACGCATGGCTGAGCGCCTCAAGCATGCCCAACGTGGGGATGAGCGCATCGTGCAGATCGACCCGGGAGCGCTCCGCGATGGGCCCGCGCGCGAACCTCCGTCGAGGCGCGTCGATGCGCTCGATTCGCATCCCAGGCTCGATTCCCACACGGGCGGCGACACTCCTCCGCTTGATTCGCGTCACCATCTCCTTCACTCCGTCCGACCGGACGGTGAAGCCGAGGGGCTCCACGGTGACGCACACAGGGGCTGTTGTGAGCAGCCATGCGCAAGTACAGGGGCCTGACAGGGCGCCTGGCAGGTCGCATCAAGCCTGCTAGGGTTGAGTCATTCTTCAAGGAGGTGGCACCGATGTCGATCTACGAAATGACCGTTCCCTGCTTCGCGCAAATGCTGCGCGCGTTACAAGGTTTCCTGAAGAAGGGGGAGGCGCATGCTCGCGAGCTCGGCTGCGACTCGAAGAACCTGCTTCAGTCGCGACTGGCACCTGACATGCACAATCTGGCCAGCCAGGTGCAGTTCACCTGTACCCAGGCGCAGGAAGCAGTGCTGCGGCTTGGCCAGCAGCCGCTGTCGGCGCTAGACGCGCCGGACGACATGGAACAGGCGAACGCCTTGATTGAGCGAACGCTACAACTGCTGTCGAGCGCTGACAGGGCGCGGATAGAGGAAGGCGCACAACGCCAACTGTCCATCGAGCTGCCCAATGGCATGGCCTTCGACATGACCGGCAGCGAATACGCGCGGAACTGGGTGACACCGCAGTTCTACTTTCACCTCGTCACGGCCTACAGCATTCTGCGGAACAACGGTGTGCAGCTTGGCAAGGCCGACTACGTCCCGCACATGTTCGCCTACCTGCGCCAGCCAGCGGCCTGAGCCGAGGGCGTCGGCGTTCAATGACTGAGGAGGACTTGGAGTCCAACGTCATGATCCCTGGTCCCGACGCAGTCCTTGGCTGTCCGCGCTGTGGCGCCCTCCATCGGTGCGGGACCCTGGCCTCCGGAAATACGTTCGGCGCCGTGCTCTGGAGTGATGGCTGGTTCGAAGCCCCTATGCGGCCGCTGCCCCCCTTGGTTGCGCGCTGCATGGGCTGCCATGCGTTCTTCTGGGTCGCGCGCGCCGTCGAGCTGGGGCATGTGGACCACGTCACCTCCCAGTGCGATGAGACGCTCACCACCCTCACCCTGATGAGACGCTCACCACCCTCACCCTGGAGAGCACGGGGGCGTGTCGCATCGAGGTCATGCAGCGCCTGCGGAGCGACCTGGGGATGGGAGTCCAGGAGGTGAAGCGCTTCGTCGCCCAGCCCTCCTGGACCTGCCGCCGCTCCCGGGGCTCGGGCCAGGCCTGGAGACTCTTCGTGACGCGGCGCGGAGGGCCGACTCACGGCTCCTCCGGCTTCCGCCAGGGTCGGCGGAGTAGATAGGCTGCGATGCTGCGGCGTCCAGCCCAACACCACGCATCCATCAGGTAGCGCTCATGAAGCTCGACAAGCCCGAGAACCTGTTCGCTGCCATCGAGCAGTGCGATGTCTTCGCGGTGGAGGACCTGCTGGCCAAAGGGGCCGACCCCGATGAAGTCGACCTCGACGGCTACCAGGCCACGCCGTTGGCGTATGCCTGCAGTCACGGTGACGAGGCTGCCGTGCGCGCGCTGCTGGACGCGAAGGCCGCCCCGGATGCAGCGGCCTTCCAGCCGCCGCTGGTCGCGGCCACTGCGCATGGCTTTGCCGCTCTTGTGAGCTTGCTGGTGAAGGCCGGCGCGGATGTGAACGCGGGGGACGAAACCGGCGCCAGCGCGCTGTGGACGGCCGCCGCGAATGGCTTTGCCGACATCGCACGATGCCTGGTGGAAGCCGGCGCGGATCGCGAACAGGCGGACAACGACGGCAAGTTGCCCTCCATCGTGGCGTTGGAGAATGGCCATGTCGCGCTGTCGAACTACCTGAGCGATCCGGCGAGCTACCCGGCCACGCATTCCTTCTGGCGCGGCAGCAAGAAGGCTGCGCGGCAGGCGGCGGAGGCACGGCGCGCACAGGTTGTCGACAGGGCCACGGGCAAGGACGTCCGTGGCGCTGCCGCTGCCGAACCCGAATGGACGTTCTCCGGCGGCATTGCCCGCAGCCCGTGGGCAACCCAGGACTTCCCTTCGGTGGCCGCTGCCGGCAACCTCGAACTGGTGGGGCGGATGCTGGACGCCGGCCTCGACCCCGACTGGACCCAGTTCAAGGGCAACCCGACGGCGCTGATGCTGGCCGCGCGCAGTGGCGAACTGGGTGCGGTGGACCTCCTGCTCGCACGCAGAGCCAAGGTGAACCACCGAACGGACAAGGGACTCACCGCGCTGCACATGGCGCTGTTCAAACCGTCGGCACGCGTGCACGGCCCCATCATTCGCAGCCTCTTGGCCGCGGGTGCCGATCCCAACGTGCCCGACGATGAAGGACAACGACCGCTACAGCGCGCGCTGGCGCATGCGATGCCAACGCTCGTGCAGGCATTGATCGAAGCCGGTGCCGACCCGTTCATTCGCGACCGCGCCGGCCGCATGCCCGCCGACTGGGCGCCAACCGATGGCAAGCACGCCGATGCCATCCGCGAGTTGCTGGAGACGGCGCGCAAGGGACGGACGGACGGCTGAGCGACCGCACCCATCCCCTATCCCACGGTGGAGCCAGGGGATAGGGGATGGGCCGTCTGAAGCATGCAGCGAAGGTTGCTCACCGCGACAGCCTGGCGGAACTCACGCTGCTTCGACGCGCGCGCCAACGGGACGCGCGTCGCCCTGGCCAACGTCATTCAACCAGCACCATGGGCGACGTCTGTCGTCGCCCATGGTGTGCGGGGCTAGCGAGCCGGGATGCGCAGGAGCAGGTCGTGCGGCGGCAGGTAGAGCTGCTCGGCAGGCGTTGCCCGTCCTTCGTTGTCCTGCCCCCACGTCACCACGGTGCCACCGGCGAGGAAGGCCTGGCTGGCGTTGCTCGTGACGGCAATGCCTACCACGTCCCTCACGTCGGAGGACGGGGCGATGGCGCTTTCGCCCCAGGCCACGACGGTGCCATCCGCCTTCAACGCCAGGACGAAGGAATCGCCTCCCGCGATGGCCACGACCTCCGTGAGGTCGGCGGGGACACTCAGGTCCGAGGGAAGGTCACCGCCCCACGCCACCACGGTGCCATCCGCCTGGAGGGCGAAGGCGGTCCTTCGCGACGTGGCCACGCTCACCACGTCGGTGAGCCCCGCCGGAATCGGGTGGATGTCGGCCAGGGAGGGCCCACCCCAGACGGAGACGTGATTGGAAGCAAGGACACCCACGCCCCAATGCTCCCCGTAGGCGACGGTCTTCTGGGGCACCACCCACACGGAGGTGGTGGTGTTCCGCCGCCAGGGCACACCCGGCGTCACGACGACGTCGCGCTCGCCCGGAGCGACGTGGTGCGCCACCCGCGCCACCACCTCCGTGTCGGACCAGGAGATGAAGTCGGTGACGGCTTCTCCTCCCACCGTGACGGTGAAGGGGCCGCGCTCGGCGCCGAAACCGGAGCCCGTCAAGGTCAGGTGTCCCCCCTGGACCGCCAGCTTGGGCGCGGAGACCTCGAGCGCGCCCAGCCGCGACAGGGCCAGGCTGACCGGCAGGGGCTCGCCTTCGCGCACGTCCAGCGCGGCCTCCGCCTTCGCGTAGTTCGCCTTGCTGGCCGCCAGGGTGTGGCGCCCCTGGGGCACGTCTTCGAGGACAAAGTGCCCCTGAGCATCCGTCATCGCGGTGGCGCCATGGCCGGAGAGCGACACGGTGACACCCTCGTGGTGGCTTTCGCCTTCAAGTTGGATGGTGCCCGTCACCACGCCGGGCCTGCGCCGCAGCGTGATGTTGACCACCGTGGTCTCCTGATTCCGCACCACCACGCTCCGCTCTTGAATCTCATAGCCCGTCCAATAGGCGGACAGCGTGTACGTCCCCACGATGAGGCCACTGAAGGAGAAGCGGCCCTGGGCGTCCGTCAACACGGAGGCGTTGCTCTCCACCAGCGCCACCGAAATGCCCGAGGTCGTGTTGGCGTCCTCCAGCAGGACCACGCCCGAGATGCTCCCGCGAGCGCGGGACAGCGTCAGGCTGACCTGGGCCTGCTCGCCGGCACGAACCTCCACGGTACGTTGGCCCGTGGCGAAGCCGTCCTTCTGGGCCTCCAAGGTGTAGGAGCCCGTGGGGACGCCTGTGAGGGAGAACTGGCCCGCGGTGTTCGTGCGCGCGCTGAAGGCCGTCCCCGCCAGGGTGACGTTGATGTCCACCGGCGAGCTCCCGCCCTCGAGCTGGATGACACCGGCCACGTTGCCCCGCTCGCGCGCCAGCGAGAGCGAGACGGTGGCCTGCTGGTTCTCCTGCACCTGGACGGACTCGCGCGCCACGGCGTAGCCGCTCAACCGCGCTTCCACCGTGTACGTGCCCGCGGCCACGCTGCTGAAGGCGAAACGGCCCTGGCCGTTCGTGGTCGTGGTGGCCCCCGTCTCCGCCAGGGTGACGGTGATGCCACCGTGGCTGCTCGCGCCCTCGAGCAGGGCCGTGCCCTCCACGCGGCCCTGGGCCCGTACCAGCGTGAAGGCGACCGTGGCCGCAGCGCCCGTGCGCACCGTGACGGATTGCTGCACCACCGCGTAGCCCTCCTTCTGGGCGGTCAGGTTGTAGGTGCCCAGCGGAAGCCCGGTGAAGGTGAACTGGCCTTGTGCGTTCGTCGTCGTGTTGGCGCCCGTCTGCGTCACGGTGATGGTGACGCCCGAGGGGGTGGCTCCGTCCGACAGTTGGACGGTGCCCGCCACGTCCCCGCGTACCAGCAACAACGTCAGGTTGACCTGGCTCGGCTGGTTCGCGCGGACCTCCACGGTCTGCTGCGCGTCCACATAGTTCTCCCGCCGCACTCGCAGGGTGTACGTGCCCGTCATCACGTTCTGGATGTTGAACTGTCCCTCGGCATTCGTGGTCGCGGTGAGGGACGCTTCCACCAGGGTGACGACGGCGCCGGCGTGGTTGCTCGAGCCTTCGAGCTGGATGACGCCGGTCACACTGCTCCGCTCGCGTGACAGGGAGAGGCTGACCAGGGTTGAGCCCGTGCCCCGCACCTCCACCGTCTGCTGCGTCGCCAGGTAGTTCGTCTTCTGGAGCGCCACCGTGTAGGTGCCCTGGGCCAGGTCGGAGAAGGTGAAGAGCCCCGTCGCGTCCGTGGTCGTGTTGGCGCCCGTCTCCACCAGGGTGACGGTGACGCCCGAGGAATCCAAGACGCCTTCCACCTGGACGTTGCCGAGGATTGAACCCCGTCCTCGCCCGAGGTCGAGCCTCACGGAGGCCGTTGCTCCCGTGGTGACCGTGACGGACTGTCGGGCCTCTGAGTAGCCGGACATTCTCGCCACAACGATGTGCGTGCCCGAGGCGACGTTCTCCAAGACGAAGCGGCCGTCAGTGGCCGTGGTGGTGCTCAGCGAAGCGCCTTCCACGGAGACGCTGATGCCCGCGTGGGACGAGGCCCCCTCCAGGATGGCCTGGCCTTCGATGCGCCCGAGCTGCGTCCCTGAATCAGGCTGAGTCCCCGCGTCGGAAGGGGTCGTGGAGGTCGAGGAACAGGCGGAGAGGGCCAGCAGGAGGGCCCAGAGCCAGGAAGGGCGTATGAGGCGCATGGGGAGTGCCACTCGGAGGAACCGGGAATGGGAAGGACTGCCAGGGAACGGCGAAGCTCCTGACGGTACATGGATTCTACGGTTCCGTGGAATGGAGTGGCCGCGGCAGGCGTGTGGTGGGGGCGCGTCTGCCCCGCGACGGCATTCCACCCTGGCGCGCTCAGGTAGCCCTGGGCGCCGTGGAACTCAGACACGTCGAAGCACAGGCGATTGGCGACGGCACGGGGCCCCCTCTTCGGCACGCCCCTTCCGGGCCCCGCATGCGCACGCCCCCGCATTCCTGATATGCGACTGTGTCGTCCGCTCCCGCCATGCCCCAGCTTCTGGTCCTCCCCGACGGCCGCCGTCTCCCTTTGGACAAGCCCGTCGTCTCCGTGGGCTCCGACGCCACCTGTGACGCCGTGCTCGTTGCCCCCGGCGTGAAGCCGAGCCACGCGCTGCTGTTCCGCGACGCGCGAGGTTGGAGCGTGTCCCCGGCGGGCAAGGGCTGTGACATCAAAGTGCGAGGGCGGCGCGTGGACCTGGCGCCCCTGGAGCCCGGGGACCGCTTCCGCGTGGGCACGGTGGAACTGGAGCTCATCGAAGCGGTGGAGTCCGTCGCGAGTGATGCGGCGGAGGTGGCCCCCCGGCGACAGGACGGCCGGCTGGTGGCGGTGCTGGCGGAGCTGTCCTCGCGGCTGCTGGTGCAACGCCCTCCCCTGGAGCTGCTGGAGGTGGCGATGCGGGGGCTCGCCGACGTGGTGGGCGCGGACGTGGGCTTCCTCGTCGCCGCGGACTCGCGGGAGGGACCTCGGCGCGTGCTGTGTTCCACGGGCGCCAGCCCCGACGCGGCGGTGGTGGACAGTCTGGTGGACCGGGTGCTGACCTCGGGTGCCCCGGTGCGGGTGGCCGACGTGGAGGCGGACGCGGCGCTGGCCCGGGCGCCCAGCATGGAAGCCCTGCGGCTGGGCTCCGCGCTGGTGGTGCCGCTGCGCGTGGAGCCGGTGCCGCTGTCCGTGGTGTACCTGGGACGGAGGTTGGGTGCTCCGGCCTTTTCAGCGGTGGCGCTGGAGGAGGCCATGGCGCTCTCCGCGCTGACGGCGCTGCTCCTGTCGACCCGGCGCGAATTGACGGAGCTGCGCGCGCAGGTGGAGGGCCTCACCCGCCGAATCGAAGCCGCGACGTTCGAAGGGCTCATCGGCGAATCCCCTTCGATGCGCGCCCTATACCGGCAGGTGGAGCGACTGGGGCCCACGCCGCTCAACGTCCTCGTCACAGGCGAGACAGGCACGGGCAAGGAGCTGGTGGCGCGGGCACTCCACCGGCGCAGTGGCCGGCGCGGCCGGCTGGTGGCCATCAACTGCGCGGCGCTGCCGGAGAGCCTCATCGAGCGCGAACTGTTCGGCCATGCGCGTGGCGCGTTCACCGGCGCGGGCACGGAGCGGGCGGGACTGGTGGAAGCGGCCGACGGTGGCACCCTCTTCCTGGATGAGATTGGGGACATGCCGCTGTCGCTCCAGACGCGTTTGCTGCGTGTGGTGCAGGAGCGCGAGGTCACCCGCCTGGGCGAACACCAGCCGCGCAAGGTGGACGTGCGCGTGGTGTCCGCGACCCATGTGGCCCTGGAGGAGGCGGTGCGGCGGGGCACCTTCCGCGCGGACCTGCGCTTCCGGCTGGAAGAGGTGCGTGTCGACGTGCCGCCGCTGAGAGCGCGTGGTGAGGACGTGCTGCTCATCGCCCACCATGTGCTGGCGCAAGAGGCGCGCAAGGCGCGAGGCTTCACGCAGAAGGCCTCGGAGGCGCTGCGGGGGCACCCCTTCCCTGGCAACGTGCGAGAGCTGGCGTCGCGCGTGCGCCGCGCGGCGGTGTTGGCGACGGACGAGTTGTTGCGCCCCGAGGACCTGGAGCTGGGCGGCGACGCAGCGCCCATGATTCCCCTGGAGGAGGCGCGGGAGGCGTTCGTCCAGCGCTACGTGCGGGAGGCCATCGCCCGCTGCGGCGGCAGTAAGAAGGACGCGGCGGCGGCGCTGGGCATCGGTCTTCGCTCGCTGTTTCGCTACCTCGGCGAAGGGGACTGACAGGCCGCCTCCTCTGGAGGGCTTGTCCGCGTGCCAGTCCTGGCACGTTTCCCCCGGCATCAGGTGCTCGGAGGGTCAGGGGCGTCATGCAACCCCGTGGAATCAGGGCGATTCGATGTCTCGCGAGGCTTGGGCACGCACGTTGCTCAGGTGTTGCCCATCGCACGCAGGCGGAGAACCGCCACGGTGCAGATGAACCTGACGGAGACGACGATGAAGCATGTGGTGATGGGATTGTTCCTGGCGCTGACGGTCATGGGCTGCGGCAGCACGAAGGACGATGACGGCGAGGGGCCCGACGGCAACCCCAACGAGCAGAGCGCGGGGCTGTGCAGCGCGAGCAAGGCATGTCCCTCCGGGCAGTTCTGCTTCAACGGCCTGTGTGCCATCGGCTGTCAGTCGAACGGGGACTGCGCGGCGGACCAGTACTGCGACCTCGAGGACACGGGCATGGCCGTCTCCTTTTGCAAGAACAAGAAGGTGCCGACCTGCAGCTCCAACAGCCAGTGCCTGAGCAACCAGGTCTGCATCGAGGGCCTGTGCAGCCTGGCGCCTCCGGCCAACCCGCCCTCGTGCAACCCGAACACCAGCGACTTCAAGGACGGCTGCGACACCTATGCGGTGTGCCTGGACGCAGCGGACCAGGGCTCGCAGCAGCCGTACTGCGCCAGCTTCGCGCCCTGCCCCGAGGATGGCGTGTGCCCCACGGGCCTGGGCGGCGCGGTGTGCAACGACGGCTACCTGCCCAACAAGGGCCGCTTCTGCATGCAGGGGCTCTGCAGTGACAACTCGAACTGCCCCTCGGCGTGGAGCTGCGTGAAGCCCTTCTCCGGCGCGGTCCTCGGGTTCTGCAGCCCGGGTGCCTTCGGCTTCCCGTGCGCGGAGAACAGCCACTGCAAGAGCGGCCAGTGCTTCAGCGCGCCGGGCGTCATGGGCACCTGCATGTAGCTGGCGAAGACGGCCCCGTGTTCCCCCGTCGGGGAGCACGGGGCCTCTGGCGTTGTTGGGGGGTGCTCTCCGAGCCTCCCTCCGCCTAGAGTCGCCCGGGCCTTGGTGATGCGCCGACTCCTCCTGCTCTCGTTGTTGCCCGCGCTGGTGCTGCTCGTCGCGCCGGGCTGTCCGCTCGACATCCGAATCCGCTGTGACGAGCCCAACGGCTGTCCCCAGGGGCAGGTCTGCGTGCGAGGTGACTGCGAGCCCGTGGACACGGTGCGGATTGGGGATGCCTGCGGCGAGCATGCGGACTGCGGGCCGGGGCGCACCTGTGGCACGGGCTTTCCGGGCGGGTATTGCCTGCTGGCGTGCTCCGACGCGGCGCCCTGCCCGGCAGGAAGCGTGTGCGCACCGGGGCTGGGGCAGTGCCTGCGAACCTGTGGCGAGGCCTGTGCTCGGCCAGGCTACGGATGTGGGCACGTGCCCGACGCGTCCGGCCCCCTGAGTGCATGTGTGCCGGTGACGACGTCGACGGATGGGGGCTGCACAGGCTCGGGATGCGAGGTGCCGGATGCCGGCTGTACGGGCTCGGGATGCGGGTCGCCGGACGCCGGATGCGCGAGCGCTGTGGAGGTGGGAGGAGCGTGCACGCGGCCGTGCGAGTGCGCGGATGCAGCGGCGGCCTGTGTCGGCGGGACGTGCACGCTGACGTGCTCGACGGACTTCACGTGTCGCGACGGGCGACGGTGCTCCTCCAGTGCAACCTGTGTCGTGGGGGCTCGGATTGGAGAGCCGTGCAGGGACACATTCGAGTGCTCCGACTTCGCCGGTTGCCCCAGGGAGCGAATGCGGTGCGAGGAGAAGTGCAACCCGGAGAGCAACCACTGCGAGGCGGGCTACCAATGTGCTCCGGACGGGCTGTGCGTGCAGGAGTGCTCGGGTACCCCGGTCTCGGTGGGAGAGGACTGCGAGAACTCGCTGGACTGCGCGCCCTGTAGCGTGTGCCTGTCATCGGGGGCGGCGCTGCGGTGCCGGCAGCCGTGCCGGCTGGACCGGGACTGCCCAGGAGGGGCGACGGGCGCCTGCGAACAGGTGGGGAACACGAAGGCCTGTCGGCTGTCGCTGTAATCTACCAGGTTGCTCGCGGGAGCCCGCTCCCGGAGAATACCCGGGTGATGACGGGTGAAGTGCTTGCGGGCCGCTACCGACTCGAGCGGGAGTTGGGGCGTGGGGGAATGGCCACGGTCTTCCTGGCCACGGACGTGCGGCTGTCGCGCCCGGTAGCGCTGAAGCGGATGCACCCAGGAGGCGGCACGGGCCGCGCGGAGCGTTTCCGGCGGGAGGCCGAGCTGGCCGCCTCGCTCCATCATCCCAACGTCCTGGAGGTCCACGACTACGGCGAGGATGAGGCCCATGGCCCGTTCCTCGTCTGCGAGTGGGTGCGGGGCGAAGACCTCCGCGCACTGGCGGGAAGGCTCTCGCCGGCGCCGCCCGAGGCGGTGATGGTGTTGGGCTGGGAGCTCGCCCGGGCGCTGGCGGCGGCGCACGCACGCGGCATCGTCCACCGCGATGTGAAGCCCGACAACGTGCTGGTGGCGGAAGGCGGGCCGCTGAAGCTGGCGGACTTTGGACTCGCCGCGCTAGAGGACCAGGAGCGCCTCACGAGTACCGGGGCGGTGACGGGCTCGTTGCCATACATGGCGCCCGAGCGCATCGACACAGGCGCGTACTCCCCTGCCTCGGATGTGTACGCGGTGGGTGTCATCCTGTTCGAGCTGTGCTCGGGCACCACGCCGCACGCGGGCAAGGGCGCGGCGCATCTGGCCGCGTCAGTGATGACGAAGGATGCGCCACCGCTGACGGAGGTGGTGCCGGGCACGCCCGCGCCCTTGTCAGCGCTGGTCGCGCGGTGTCTGGCGAAGGATGCACGGGATAGACCGCGCGACGGGGCCGCGCTGGCGTTGGCGCTGGAGGAGCTGCTCCAACGAGAGGTCGGCCCGCCTGCCGACGTGGCGCGGGAGTTCTTGGGAGACCCGGTGGCCCGCGCCAATCGATGGCGCCGGGCGCGCTTCGAGCGGTTGCTGGAGGAGGGGCGCGGACTGCTGGCGCGCGGCGAGGGGGCGCGGGCCGCGAAGGTCCTCAACGCCGCGCTGTCGCTGGAGCCGACGTCCGCCGAGGTGGTGGCGCTGTTGCGTCAGCGGCCGAGGCGTTCCGCGTGGAGGGCTGGCGCCGTGGGCGCCGGGCTCGTGCTCTGCGCGACTGCGGGCTGGTGGATGAGGCCGGACCAGCGCGTCGAAGACGTGACGACACCGCGTGGCGCGGAGCCCTCGTCAGGGCAGGCCTCCCCCAGAACGGCATCCGTTGACGGCGCCTCCACGGGTGAACGCCTTCATGCGCCCACGCCCCCGGGCCAGGAGAGGCCTGCCTCGGGGACGGCCCCCGGCATGTTGGATGCTTCGCGGGAACCGGCGCCTTCGGCTGAAAGTGACACCACGAATCTGGCCGGGGCATTGGTACCGACAGAACGCGCGGCGGACGGTGCCAAGGCGAAGCCGGCTCGGCCATCCGTTTCGACAGGGCGTTCGGGGGGAATGGATTCGGCGAAGCGGGCCGTATCGCCCCTGCCGACAGGGCACTCGGCGGGAGCCGAGCCCACAGGGGCCGCGCGGCCCTTGGTGCCGGCGCCAGGGCCGGACGTGGAAACCACCCTCCCCGCGCGTCCCGCCCTGTTGAAGGTGACGGCGCGCCCATGGGCGGAGGTGTTCGTGAACGGCGAGAGCCACGGCTACACACCTCGAGTGCGTGAACTCTCGCTGTCAGCGGGGACCTACCGGCTGCGCTTCGTCAACCCGCTGTGCGACGAGGTCGAGCAGGAAGTGACGCTCGCGCCGGGGGAGACCGTGACGCGCGACGTGGTGTTGTCACCTCGCAAGGCAGAGGTGCTCATCCACGCTCCCGCCGGCGCGCGGCTCTTCGTGGACGGCCGGGAGGTGGGCATCGCGCCCCTGCCCGCTCCAGTGGTGGTCGAACATGGACGACACACGGTGACGGCACGCCGCGCGGGTGAACCGCCCTTGGTGCGAGAGGTGGACGTCGTCGCCGGCCGTCGTCTCGAAGTGGCGCTGGACGTGACGCCATGATGGGCGCGGCCTTGATGCTGATGGTACTCGCGGCGTCCCCGCTCGACAGCGCGCGCGGTGCCTACCAATCCGGCGAGCTGCCCAAGGCCCGCGCCGAGCTGGAGTCCCTGCTCTATCCGCTGCGGCTCGACGGAGAGGCGTTGGAAGCGGAGGCGCACCTGCTGCTCGCAGCCACCTATCACGCACAGGAGGAGCTGGCCCGCGCGGAGGACGAGGTGGTGCGAGGGCTGGCCGTTCACGGCGACTCGGCGCTGGACCCGCTGCTGTATCCACCGGACTTCCTCGCCTTCGTCGAGCGCGCGCGTGCCCAACACCAGACACGCATCGGGGAACTGCGCGCCGAGCGGAGTCCTCGGCTGTTTCCAGCGCCCTCCCCCATCGTCGCCCCCATCCGCGCAGACGAGGTGCCCACCTCGCCAGCGCTGACCCGTGCCTGGTATCTGGCGCCCTTGGGCGTGGGGCACTTCAAGCACGGGCGTTCAGGGATGGGCACGGTGCTGGCGGTGACGCAGGGGTTGGGACTCGCGGCGGCGGGAATCTCCCTGGGGACCTCGCTCTCGCTGCGCGGACCAGACGGCCGGTATAGCGCGAGCGACGCGGGGACGGCGCGGACGCTCAACGTGACGTACCTGGTGGGAGCCTATGCCTTCGCGGTGGCCTATGCATATGGTGTCCTGGATGGGTTGGTGTTGACGCCCGCTCCACCCGTTCGCCCGGTTCACTGAGGGATGGGCGGGCTTCACGTTTCGGGGTTACCGTACAACCTGGAGTCCAAACGAGGTTGCACATGCACCCGATTCGTTCAGCGAAGATGGCGGTGGTGGGTTGTGGTCTCATGGGAAGCGCACTGGCGCGAGCCTTCGCCTCGGCGGGCCACGACGTCGCGGTCTGGAACAGGACTCCCGGCAAGGCTTCCGCTGTCGGTGGTGGCACCCGTGCCTTCGACAGCCTCGTCGAGGCCGTATCGGGACGCGAGCTCGTCGTCGTCTCCCTCTCCAACTACGCTGCCGCCGCCGAGGTGCTCTCGGAGAGGGGCGTCGCGGCGGCACTGACTGGAACGACGCTCGTTCAGCTCACCAGTGGCTCACCCGCGGACGCGCGCGAGGGGCTGGCGTGGGCCCAGGCCCACGGCGTGGACTACCTGGATGCCGCGATCCTCGCCTACCCGAGTTTCGTCGCCACCGAGTACGCGACCGTCTATTACGCAGGGGCGCGCGGCATCTTCGACCGGCACGTCGAGACCCTCCAGGCGATTGCCAAGAACTCCGTGTACGTCGACGAGAAGATTGGCGCTGCCGCGACGCTCGACTGCGCGATTCTCGAGGCCTATTACGGCGGCTCCCTGGCGTTCCTGCACGCGGCGGCCATGTGCAAGGCGGAAGGCCTGGACCCGAAGGCTCTCTTCGCCCAGAAGAACTCCTTCCTCGGCCTGATTTCCGTCACCGCCGACGCCGCGCAGGACATGATTGAGAAGAATGGCTTCTCAGGCGACCAGTGCAGTCTCAACACCCACGTCGCCGCAATCGAACACATCGTCCGGCTGAGCCAGGACGCCCGCATCAGCGCACGCTTCCCTAAGGAGCTGCTCGACAACTACAAGCGAGCCGTCAGTGCGGGACTGGGGGACCAGGAACTGCCGGCCGTGTTCCGGACCCTGACTCAAGACTGACGCTCGCGACTCCGTGCAGGCCGCTGCTTCAACAGCCTGCGAGTTGCCTCCGGTCTCATCGAGCGCGGGGGGCGAGCTCGAACAGGAAGAGGTCGAAGCGGGAGGAAGTGCCCGCGTCCGGGGTGCGCACACCTCCCGTCTGCCCTGCCAGGCATGCCGCCCAGCGCCCATTGGGAGACACCCGCGGGTGTGCCGGCGCGGGTTCTGCGCGGGTTCCCGGTCACCTCCGCGACTTGAGGCCATGACGTCCTGGGCGCGGACGCGCCACCCGCGCCACCGTTGCTCACACCTATCCTTGGAATCCAACCCTGACGGACAGCGGCGCGCACGGCGCCTCACGTTTCGGATGAACACCAGGGCCCATGTGTCAGGGACGTTGCCTCCTCTGAAGCCCTCCTCCGCTCTTGCGCTCCAGTCCGCCACCTCTCAACAGGCCTTCCATCCTTCCTATGCTCCAGGTCTGCCGGATACCCGACTTCCGCAAGGGGCTCTTCGGCCAGCAGGTCGCGTTGCTACGTGAGACGTTCCTGCAGCTCACCGAGGGGGGCGGGAAGCGGGATGCCGTCTGGCTGAACAAGCAGGTGGCGCCGTTCGGCGACGTGTGACGTTCTTCCAGATGCCGTTGGGGATCAGGGGATTGAGGTGACGCGCACGAGCTGCTTGCCCACGTTGCGGCCTTCGAAGAGTCCTCGCAGGGCAGAGGGGGCCTGCTCCAAGCCTTCCGCGATGGACTCCGCGCAATGGAGCGCGCCCTGGGCGTCCCAAGCCGCCAGCTCGCGAAAAGCCTCAGGAAAGCGCGAGACGTAGTCGAGGAAGATGAAGCCCTCCATCCGCGCTCGCTTGAAGCCGAGCTGCATGTAGTTGCGCGGCGCGGTGCCGTAGTCACCGTCCTTGTATCCCGAGGCCACGCTGCCGGAGAGCACCACCCGCGCGCCTCGGGCGAGGTGGTCCAGCGCGGCTTCCAGGACGTGGCCCCCCACGTTGTCGAAGACGACGTCCACGCCTTGAGGCGCCAGGGCGCGAAGCCGCGCCCGGATGTCTTCAGACTTGTAGTCGATGCAGGCATCGAAGCGCGCGGTGCGGGTGACCCATTCGGCCTTGTGCGGCCCTCCCGCGATGCCAATGACACGGCAGCCCCGGAGCCGGGCCACCTGCCCCGCGATGGAGCCCACGCTGCCCGCGGCGGCGGACACCAGAACTGTCTCTCCCGGCGCAACGCGGCCCACCTCGGTGATGCCGAAGTACGCCGTCAGCCCGCTCGCGCCATAGAGGTTCAGCATCGCCTTCGGAGCGACGCCGTCCGGTACCTTGTTGAGGCCGAAGAGCCCCGCGTCGCCGGTCAGTACATAGTCCTGCCAACCGGTGAGCCCGGCCACCCAGTCACCCACCGCCAGCCGCTCGGTTCGGGACGCGATGACCAGGCCCACGCCTGCGCCCCGCATCACCTCACCGAGCGCGACGGGCTGGATGTACGTCGCATTTGCATTGAGCCAGGTGCGCTGGGTGGGCTCGATGGCGAGCCAGGTGACGCGGACCAGCGCCTCACCCGGGCCTGGCGTCGGCACGGGCCCCTCGCGCCACTCGAAGCAGTCTTCGGACACCGCTTCCCGGGGACGGGTCTTCAGCACCCACTGACGATTGGACGTCGTGCTCATGGCGTCACCTTTCCGAACGCGGGCGCGGCCAGCCGGCGCGCGTGATTCCTGAGGTCGTCCGGCCAGCTTCGGGTCCACTGATTGAACCGGGCGCGGTGCCCAGCGTAGAGCGCGCGGGCGGCCTTCTCGTAGCCGGGCAGGTTGCCGGCCATCGTGGTCATGAAGCGGTCCGCCGCGACTTGGGCCTGACGGTGCCGGTCGGTGTCGCCGCTGCTCGCGCGCGCGGCCTCCACCAACTTGCGCAGCGCGACGGAGGCACCGCCCGGTTGCGAGGCCAACCACTCCCAGTGCCGTGGAAGCAGGGTCACCTCGCGCGCCACCACGCCCAGTTTCGGCCTGCCGGGGCTCCGAGGCCCGGTGTCTTCTTCCGTGGGGGCAGGCGCGGGCTGAAGGCGGGCCAGTAGCTCCTCGCGCGAGCCACGAAGGTGGAAGTCCACGGTCCGGCCCGTGGTGTCGTCGAAGAGCAACAGCGGCGCGGACTCCCCGGTGTCCAGCGCGCGGCGGGCCGCGAGGATGACGTCAGCCGGAGGGCCGGAGGCAATCAGGCGCTGTCCCGCGAAGGCGGTCCAGGTGGTCGAAGTCGTGGGCATCCCAGGTGTCGGAGGTTCGAGCATGGCCGAATATTACCCGGGTGAAAACCCGGGTCAATTCTACCCGGATGAAATCATCCACTGGCGCGTGTTGCCGGGGAGTCTTGCTTCTGAGTCTCCCGTCGCGGCGGTCTTGGTGCTCCGTCCATCCGCTCGCGCGCCTCTTCCTGCTTCCCCATCTCCACGAGGCGCGTGGTCAGAAGCGACAGGCCTTCGAGGCCGTCCTCCCGGGCCAGCGAAGCCAGTGAATGGCTTGTTCCTGAAGTGCCGCGGTGTTTGTCTAGCGCCGCGCGGACACTAGCAACTTCATGGGGCGCTCCCGCGCCTCGGCCAGTTTCGGCTGGCGGCGGGCAGCGCCTCGGTCGGTCCCCATTCGTTCACCTGGCGCAGGCCCAAGCCGGTGTGAATCAGTGCGTTCAGCAAGGGACCCAGCGTGCTGGTGGTACAGTGAGATGCATCACGGACCGGCAGAGGCCCTTGCGAGCCTCGCCGGTCCTACGAGCCCTCCCGGAAAGTCCGGCGGAGCCCCTGATTAGAACAGGTCGTGCGCGGGCCAGGCGCTGACGCCATTCACGACGTTCCACATGAGGCTGTCGAGGTTGATGTCGGGCGTGCCCGAACCGGAGCTGTTGTTGGAGTTGGTCATGACGGACCAGGTGAACTCCTCGGAGCGGCTGGGCCCATAGCGGTCATCGGTGCGCACCAACAGGGCCCGGGTGCCCGGGATGTAGCCACCGTGCCACCAGTTGGGAAGGCTGTTCACCGACCAGCCCTTGGCGTAGTTGACGGAGTTGCCCAAGGTGTCGAGCGCCGTCGTGCGTGTGGTCATCGTGGTGAGAGAGCTCGCGCTCAGCAGATCCGGGACGGTGGAGAACCCATCCGCGCGCACGGCGACGCGCAGCAAATCGATGGGCGTGACGACCCAGCCGCCGTGCGCATCCATGCGACGCACCGGCATGCCGTACGGGCTGAAGGCTCCAGTGCCAAGCTGGTAGTAGACGGGCTCGTTCGGCAGACGCGCGCTCAACGTATCGCCCCCCACTGCGAAGCTGGTGGCGCCGCTGGGCGTGAACACGTTGGCGCGCATATAGGCGTCATAGGTCATGCCCGTGACCCGCTCGATGATGCGGCCAAGGACGCTGTAGCCGAAGTTCGAATACTGGTACGTCGTCCCAGGCGCGAACTCGAGCGGCACGTTCTGCAACACCCATTGGATGAGCTGGGCGTGCGTCATGCCCGTGTTCATGAACATGGGGTCGCCCGTGCCGTCTGCGCCGTCGTTGTCCCATGCGCCCGCGGTGTGCTCGAGCAGGTGCTGGACCGTGATGTTCAGGACGCGGCTGTCCGCGTAGGTGCCCTGCGCGCCGAACGTCTCACCAAGCAATCCGCCCCTGCCGAAGACGCGGTCCGTCAGACGGATCTGGCCGCTTTCAATCAGCCGCATGATGCCAATGGATGTCATCGGCTTGGACACACTGGCGACGCGGAAGCGGTGGGAGGTGTTGACCGGCGTGTTGCTGGTTCGGTCGGCCAGTCCATACCCCTTGGCGAACACGAGGCGCCCGTGGCGGGTGATGGCCAGCGACAGTCCGACGGTGTTCGTGCTGGTCATCGCCTGCTGGACGGTGTCGTCAATGTGCTGCAGGTCGGCCGCGCTGAACGTCAGGTTCTGCCAAATCAGGGCGAACTCGGGCTGGCTCCCATTGTTGTGCGCCGCCACCAGGACGGGGCGATACCCCTGGTTCTTGAGGTCCGTCACGGCCTGTTGATACGCGGCGGAGGAGAGCCCATGACGCGCGGCGGTCGGAATCCCCGATGAAACCTGGAAGATGGCCGCGTACCGGTCCGTGCCGCCCACGTTGTAGCTGCTGACCTTCGCGAGCTGGTAACCCTGGGCCGCGTTGGTATTGAACGTGGACTGGTACTGGGCCGCGGTCAGCCCGTGGTAGGCCCGCCAGGCCGGGCCGCTCGTCTGCTCCCAGATGGCCGCGTAGCGCTCCGCGCCACCGGACGTGTAGCCACTCACGTGCACGAGCCGGTAGCCCTGCCCCGCCCAGGTGTTGAACTCCGTCTGGTACTGGGACGCGCTCAGGTCATGGCGGGCCACCCACGCGGCACCACTGTCCACGTGGAAGATGACCGCGAAGTAGGCGACGCCTCCGACGCTGTACCCGTTGACCACCACCGGGCGGTATCCCTGCGCGTCTTGATTGACGACGGTGGTCTGATACTGCGCGGAAGTCAGCCCGTGGAAGGCGCGCCAGGCGGGGCCGCTCGTCTGCTCCCAGATGGCCGCGTAACGGGCACTGCCCCCCTCTTCGTAACCGCTGACATAGGAGAGACGATAGCCTTGCCCCACCCACGTATTGAACTCCGTCTGATATTGGGCGTTGGTGAGCCCGTGGCGGGCAACCCAGGCATCATATGGACCGGCCAGTGCCTGGGACTCGGCGCTGGAAGAGTCGCGGGACTCTTCCTCTGGCACCCCGCATCCCACGAGGGATACGACCAGCACTGACAGGACCGCCAGTAGCGGCCTCATGCTGAAAGGTTTCATGCTCGAGAACTCCTGCTTGACGTTGGTACCGCCAACAGGAAACGACTCCAGCGCGCATTTCCCCTCAGCCGCGGCCAGCAAAATGAGAGCCCCCTCGCGCGTGGCGCCAAATCCACATGCATGTCAGCAGGCTGGCCCACATCGCGGAAAGTCCCTTCGGTAAGGCCTTCAAGCGAAGCGTGGGCGTGACGCCTGGTGCGTTCCGACAGCGAGAGGGTGAGTGACTCGGCCCATGTCGTCGTCAAGCCGAAGGGCATCGAGATGCGCTCCACCCATGAGGTGCTCGACGAGCGGTATCCACCGTCCGGCGCTGGACGGCCCCCCATGCGTGATGAGCGCCCTGCCCGTGCGTCAGGTCAGCGCCGCCGTCCGCCGCCGCCCGGTCGTCTTCCATTCCGGGGTGCCTTGCCGTGATGCCCCCGGTACTCCCCAGGCCTGGGGGCGCCGCGCTCCCGGTCCTGTCGCGGGAGTGAACGCTCACGGGTGGCCTCGGCGATCTCGTCCGGCATCCAGGGCCGGTCGAGCAGCTCCTGGAGCTCGAGGAGCGAGCGAGCCTCGAGCACGCCCCTCCGGCCCCTGGCCACGCTGAAGCGCAGGGGACGGTCGAGCAGCGGCAGCTCCTCCTCCACCAGCGTGCGCGCGAGCTTCTCCGGCAGGTGCAGCCGCACCACGCCTCGCGGGGCTCCGTCCGACAGTCTCTCCACGTCGTATTCGAGCGGCACCGCCTGCTCGCGCACCTCCACGGTGTCCGGGAGCGCCAGGAGCGCCTGACGCATCTCGGGCGGCACGAGCGCGTCCAGTTCGAGCCGCAGCGGGCGCTCCTTGAAGTCGTCGAGCGTGTCCACCCCATCCAACTGCGCCTCGTAGAGCGCGGTCAGCTCCGACAACCCCAGCGGCGCGGTGGTCCCTCCCGAGCGTCGCCACAGCTCGCGCACCTCGGCGATGGCGACCCGGTGCCGGTCCACCGCGGGATGGGGTGCTTCGCCCTGCGCCAGCGCCTCGGCGAGCGCGTGCCGGGCCGCCTTGGCGAGCTCCGGCCCCCAGGCGCGCAGCACCTCCACTTCCCGTTCGAGCTCGAAGCCGAAATAGTCCACCCGCTTTTCGAGCACGACCGAGCGGAAGCGCACGTCGTACACCGGCGCCGCCGCATGGCGGCGGGCGTAGCGGCGCAGCAGTGACTGGGGAAGCTGGGTCCCCTCGATGCCGGCCTGCGAGTCGCCGTTGCGGTCGGCGAAGTAGCGCAGCGTGCCCGCCACCGCGCCCAGGTTGCCACACACGCTCGTCTTCGACACGCGCGCGACCTCGCCCCAGGCGGTGCGCTCGTCGATGACCAGGTCGAAGGGCATGAAGCGTGCGAGCAGGTCGCAGAAACGCCGGTGGGCGCGCGGGTCCGCAAAGGGCATGCGCGCGGGCAGCGCCAGCCCCACGCTCCGGTACACGCTCGCCATCGCGAGCGCCGCGTCCTCCAGGGCCTTCACCAGCACCCCACGCACCTCCGCCCAGGCCGCGAGCTTCTCCGCATGGAAGACGTGGCGCGGCAGCCCCTGCACCTCCCCCACCGTGCCCGCTTCACGGAAGGCCTCGGCGTAGAGGTTGTACGCGGTCAGGTGGTCGCTGCCGGGCACGAGCAGCCCGTCCAGGTTCCGCTCCTCGCGCGTCATCCTGTGCAGCGACTCCACCGAGCTGCACACCGCGAGCAACGGCAGCAGCGCCTCCTCCGCGTTGACGATGAGCTCCGCCCACGGACGCTCCACGGGCAGGGCCTCCACCGCGCGGCCGTAGTCGGACAGCCGGCCTTCCGCGTCCACGATGCCGCGCGCCTGCAACTTCGCGAGCGCCCGGCGATAGGCATTGCGGTCCAGTGGCACGGGCAAATCCAACTCATCCGCCCGCACGCCCAGGGCCGCGGCGGTGAGCGCCACCCGCTCCGGCTCGCCCGCGAGTTGGAACTCGGGCTCGGTGGGCCTCAATGAGGCGAAGTGTAGCGGCCGGTCGCTCAGGATGAAGACGCGCCCGCCCTCCACCCGCCCGTGCACGCGCCCCGCCATCTGCAAGAGTTCGTTGTTGCCCAGGTGCACGCGGGTCAGGACGTTGCGGCCGCGCTCCACCAGGTTCGTGAAGCGCATGTCGTCGATGACGACCGTGTCCAGCCCCGGCACGTTGAGCGCGCTCTGCCCCGCCGCCGTCATCGCGAGGACGAAGGGCCGGGGCGCCGTGCCCTCCAGGAAGGGACGGATGGCACGCAGCGGTTCGCCGCCGTGGTAGTGCGCCGCATGGAGCTCCGGCGCGTTCGCGCGCACGTGGGCCGCCGCCTCCTCCACGCCCGCGCGCGTGGCCAGGAACACGCCCACGCCGCGCCCCTGCTGCTGCACCTCCCGCAGGAAGTCCTCGTCGAGGAAGGACAGCGGCTGACGGCGCTCCACCTCCACCCGGGCCGCCTTCCTCGGTTCGAAGGAGGACACCTGGAGCACGTCCGCGCTGTCCAGGTAGCGCGCGTAGAAGGCCGGGTCCACGGTGGCGGACAGCCAGATGAAGCGGCAGCCCGCGCGCTTGCCCAAGGCCAGGCACAGCTCCAGTTCGGCGGAGGTCTGGTGGATTTCATCCACGATGAGCGTGTCCTCGCGCCGGATGGCGCCGCCCTGGAACCAGCGCCGCGCGATGCCGGTGGTGACGATGGCCACATCCGCGAGCGGCGTCTGCGCGGTGGCCTCCCGCTCGCGGTTGACCACCGCCACCCGCAGGGGCCGCCGGCCCACGAGCTCCTCCGCGATGGAGCGGATGGCGAGCGTCTTGCCCGTGCCAGTACCCGCGACGATGCCAAACCCCTGACCGCTCCGGGCCAGCTCGAGGAGGCGCTCGCCGTGGTGCTCCTCCAGGTACGTGCGCAGCTCCAGCCCAAGCGCCAGCTCGATGGTTTCGCACGCGGCGCGCGTGGGCGCGATGACCACCACCCGCCCGCGCTGGGACGTGACGGCGGAGGAAGCGTCGGGGCGCGGCGGCAGGTATCGGTCGGTGGGCGTACGCACGAAGGCCAGTGATACGCATGGGCGGTGTCCAGGGGAAGCGATTCGCCCGCGCAAGCCCGGCCCTGGGGAGGCAGGCAACCGTGTGCGCCAGGGAATGACGTACTCGGGCATCGGGCTAGCGAGTCCAGCGCCGCCCGGTGAGCGTGGCCTGCGGCGCGAGGAAGCCCAACTCCACGACGCGGTAGTCCAAGCCGAGAGCACCGCTCCGTCCAAAGGACGCATGCTAGAGGGAGCCGTCGCCCGCATGCGGGAGCCTGCGTCGCGTTCTCATCCATCAACGAAGCATCACGAGGCGATGGAAGTGAGCGCGACTGGACCTGCTGAAGATTTGCGACCAGGAACCCGGCGCTCCCCCTGGCCGCGGCGCTGCTCCGGACTTATCGCCATCGGGGCTGTCGCCCACCCGAGAACGAGGGGAAATCATGCGTGCATGGTGGCAAGTGGCATGGGTCTGTCTGGCAACCGCGGGATGCGGTGGGCCTCTTCCAGAAGCATCGCTCTCCGAGGAACACGCCCCCGAGGAGGTCACCGCGCATTGGGATGCCCCACTCCCGAAGTTGGGGCCCGCCACGCTGTTGAAGGACATCTACCCGCCTCCCCCGGGGCCATTCCCGGATCCCCTGGGTGGCCCGTCGCCAACGGATCTGGTGTCCTTCCGCGGCAAGCTCTTCTTCTCTGCCTTCGACTTCGAGGCGGACCGGGGCGCGCTGTGGCGGAGCGCGGGCACGACAGCGAGCACCGTCCCCGTCAAGCACCTGGACGATTCTCCCGGACGGCTGACCGTCGTCGGCAAGCAGCTCTTCTTCACCGAAGGCTTCCTAGAACACGGCGCGGACCTGTGGGTGAGTGATGGCACCACTGCGGGAACGCGTCAGGTGAAGGACCTCGCCCCGGAGGGCGGCACCGCCTCCCTGGCGGACTTCATCGCGGTGGGCAACAAGCTCTACTTCTTCCGGTCGGTCCGGCCCACCCTCGTCGCCGCCGAGAACCTGGAGCTGTGGCGCAGTGATGGCACCTCGGCCGGCACGGTGCGCGTGAAGGACCTGGGGCCGAGGGACACCGTGAACGGGCCCTTTGACCTGGCGAGCGTGGGCAACCGCCTCTTCATGGGCCTCGGGATGCCCGACACCGGAGTGGAACTCTGGGTGAGTGACGGCAGCGCCTCCGGAACCCGCCTCGTCAAGGACATCAACCCGGGTGCCGCCTCTTCGTTCCCTCGGAGCCTGACGCAAGCGGAGGGGGTGCTCTACTTCTCCGCGGACGACGCCGTGCACGGCCGTGAACTCTGGCGCAGCGATGGCACGGCCAAGGGCACGGAGCTGGTCGAGGACACCGTTCCCGGCCCCCAGGGCTCGGAAGCGCAAATCTTCGCCCTGTTCAAGGAGCGCCTCTACTTCGCCACCTTCACACCGGGATTCACGGTGACGGAGATTCGCAAGCTCGACCCGGACCCCTCCTGCCACCCGCGCTCGAATCTCGTCGCGAGCATCCCCAACCCCTACGCCGACCTTCCCTTCGATTTCTTCATCTTCGTCGCCACGTCCACGGCGACCGAGAGAAAGCTCTACTTCACGCTCTTCTACGACATCGGCAGCCCCGCCCCCTTCGACGTCCAGTTGTGGCGGACCGATGCCACCGCCCAGGGAACGAAGCTGCTGTACCAGCCACTCATCGTCTCTCCGGACCTCCGACCGCCCACGCCGGTCCCCACCGATGACGGCCGCGTCGTCTTCTACGCCTTCGATGAAGCGCACGGCCACGAGCTTTGGGTGAGCAACGGACAGCCGAGCGGCACCAAGCTCCTGCAGGACATCGTCCCGGGCCCCGCCTCTTCCTATCCGCAGGACCTGCTGCGCGCGGGCGACTTCATCTACTTCACGGCACTGGATGGGCAACTCGGCCGGGAGATCTGGGTATTGCCCGTGCCAAAGCCTCAGGTCGCGAGTCACTGACGCCTCGCCAACCCATCGCGCTGGCGGCCTGCCGTTTCTCGGAGGCTGCCCCCGCCCCGTGCGACTGCCTCAGACGACACACTTCATGACGCCGCATTCAAGACACACCACCGCTACCGGCAGGTGATGCAATCGCGTGAGGGGAATCTCCTATATGGGGCGCCTACCCCAAGGAGCCTTGCAATGGCAAACCCGGTTCGTTTCGCGTTCACGCAGACCGCCCAGCCCAACCTGGAGTTCATCGTCGAGTTGTCTGACGAGAAGACGATTTCACACGCACGGAAGATTCTCTCTGGCGAGGAGAAGAACGAAGTCCACGTCCACGGACGCATCATCAAGCGGGCCGCGGCCTACAACCCGAGGTTCTCCTTCCACCTGGACCCGAACACCATCCGCTTCTTCGCGATGGCCATCGAGGTCTGCGATGCCAACATGACGTATGTGGAAGACCACCTCGACGAGGCGGGCGGCGCATTCCTCCCGGGCGGACACTGGTGCCCGTGGGACTCCAAGCTGACGCGCGAAATCACCTGATCCCCTTCAGATAGGTCCGCGAGCAGAGCGCCCTGCGTGGCCGAAGTGGCCACGCAGGGCCGCAACCATCTGACCTTTCCCTTTGCGCGCGGCTTCGACGAGCCAGGCCCCTGCCGCGCACCGCACGGGAGAGCGGACAGGGCCGGCCTGTCCACCCACCGGTAGCATCACTCCGGCGTCCCCGAGAAGGGCGTCCTCAAGCGGGAGACCAGACCGCCGCGCTCCCTGCATTCAGGGCCGGATGCCGGTGAGCGCGAGGCGCAGCACCCGGCTCGCGGTGAGCGGATCGTCTTCGTTGGCGACGGCAATCGCGTTCGCCAGCATCAGCAGGTCCTCCGTCGTGGCAAGGGCATGAATCGCGCCTGCCGATGACGCCCGCGCCACCAGAACGCTCAACACCTCGAGCAGCTTGTCGGTGGAGCAGACCTCCTCAGCCGTAAGGCCATCCGGACCGGTCAACAGCGCTGCGGCAAGCCCGCGGTGGGTCGCCGTGTAGACCGTCAAATCCTCGAGCCAGGCGGCCAACTCGGCGGCGGGATCCTCTCCCGGTTGCGAGGATGCCCGCGCACAGAGTTGCGCGACGCCATCGCGGAATACCGCCTCCAACAGAGACTGCCGCGAGGGAAAGTGCCGGTGCAGGGTCGCCGAGCCTACCCCCGCCCGCCGCGCGATCTCCTCGAGCGACACCTTCGCACCATCCCTGCCGACCAGTTCCGCGGCGACCGCGACAATCCGCTCCCGGTTGCGCCGCCCGTCCGCTCGCAACGGCTTCACATGCTCCACCGCGACCGCCTCCTCACGAGAACCCGCGTTGACAAATGGGGTGCCCCTCCATATTTAACCACGAGAATAAGCGGTGGGGTCCCCCACTTACAAAGGAGCGGTCCATGAGCAGCAACGAATCCGTTCTCGTCACCGCTGCCACGGGGCGTCAGGGCGGCGCCACCGCCCGGGCGCTGCTGGCCGAAGGCGGCACCCGGGTGCGTGTGATGGTGCGCAATCCCAAGGCGCCAAACGCGAAGGCCCTCGCGGCGGCTGGCGCCGAGGTGGTCGTCGGGGACTTCGACGAGCCCGCGTCGTTGCGCGCGGCCTGCGCTGGGGCGCGGGCGGTCTTCTCGATGCAGTCCCCCCTCATCTCCACGACCGGCGTCGACTACAGCAAGGAACTCCAGCAAGGGAGGAACCTCGTCGAGGCCGCGCTTGCCGAAGGTGTCGAAACGTTCGTGCACACCGCGACCTCCGGTGTCGGCGACCACCGCAACGTGGAGGGCTGGGCGGAGGGGCGCTGGAAGTCGCACGAGACGTACTGGGAGAACAAGCTTGCCACCTGCGACCTCGTCCGCAGCGCGGGATTCAAGCACTGGACCCTCATCCTCCCCGCCACCTTCATGGATCATCCGATGTTGGATCCGGCTGGCTTCGTCGACGGGCGCCGGTTGCTCACCGTGATCAGGACCGATCAAACCATCGCGTTGGTCGCGCCAGAGGACATCGGCACGGCGGCCGCGGCGGCGCTCAACAATCCCGCGACGTTCAACGGAGTGACGCTGCAGCTCGCGAGTGACCTGCTCACGCTTCCTCAGATCGCCGAGGTCCTCTCGCGCCTCGACGGCAAGGAGTACATCGTCCAGTTCAGCACGGTCGAGGAGGCTGTCGCGGCCGGCCTGCATCCCGGCGTGGCGCAAGGCCTGACGTACATGAACGTCGCCCCGGTGCTGGCGCGGCCCGAGATCGCGCGGTCCTATGGCCTTTCGCCCATGAGCTTCGAGACCTGGGCGCGCCAGCGTCGCGAGATGGCCTGACCTGCCGCCCAGTCGCCGCAGCTCCGATGCCGTGTCCAGGGCAAGCGGCCCCGTCATGACCAACCGGCGGCGCATAGGATGCGCCGACATGGACTTCCAGGCGCGACTCGAAGCGCTCACGCACCAACTCCGGCCCTGGTCCCCGCTCTGGTCCCGCTCCATCCTCCAGGGCTGGCCCGGGTCCGGCGCCGCCTATCCCCAGGACTGGCTGGCCTATGCCCGGTCGCTCGATGAAGCGGGCGAGCAGCGGCTGGACCAGGGGGCGCTCGCGGGCGTCCCGCCTCCGGCCCTGTGCGCACTCCTGGGCGCGCTCCAGGAACTGACGGCGCTGCCCTGGCACGAGGGCATTCACGCGCTGACTGTCGCGGAGACGCAGGGCCTCAGCGCCAAGAAGACCCACGAGCTCGAGCGGGTGCTCGCCCTGCTCGCGCCGAGAACGCGCTTCATCCACCAGGCGGTCGATATTGGCGGCGGCATGGGACATCTCGCCCGCCTCTGTGCGCGGACGTTCGGGTGGACCTTCCACAGCATCGATCGGGACGCCGCGCTGCAGGACAAGGGCCGACGGTGGCTGACGAGAACCCATCCCCGAGGCGGGGACACCGTGTGTTTCATCCAGGCCTCCGTCGAGGACGGGCTCCAACCACAGCTCGATCCACTCTTCTCCGGCCGGGACCGGGCCTCGATCGGTCTGCACACCTGCGGGCCGCTCGCCCTCACGCAGCTCCGCAAGAGCCAGGGGGCGGGCTTCGTCGTGAACATCGGCTGCTGCTACGACAAGCTGGAGGTCCCGCGGGATTACCCCGTCTCCCGCTTCGGGAGCGAGCATCCGCTCCCCTTCACCCCGCATGCCCTGGCGTTGACGACGCGGGGACGGCATCACAAGACCGAGGTGGAATTCGCGCGGATGAAGCGGGTGTATGCGTGGCGCTTCGCTTTCGATCTCCTATCGAGGCGGCACTTTCCCGAGCGCGGCTTCGTGAGAGCAGGGGACGCGCCCCGGGCGCTTTACGCCGAACGCTTCGCCGTCTACGCGCGCGACCGCCTGGAGCGCCTGGGCCTCGATCCCGGCATGACGGACGCCGAGCTGAATGCCTTCGAGGTGTCCGTTCGCGCCGAGACACGGGACCTTTTGCTCTGCCATCTGCTGAGGGACCGCTTCGCGAGGGCGTTGGAGGTCGTGCTCCTGCTTGATCGCGCGCTCCTCCTTGAGGAATCGGGCTTCCAGGTCGAACTCCTCCAGCTCTTCGATCCGCGCCTGTCTCCGCGCAACCTCGCACTCATCGCGTCGCGGAGCGCTTGAGCACGTCTCGGGCCGGTCCATCGATTCAGTGGGCTCCGCCAATACAGATAGGTTTTGCTTCTTCCGTAGCGACTCACCGGTCCGAGCGAGGAGGTGGCAGCCGACGTGGCACATGATGGAGACGGAAACTTCTTCATCGCCGCGGCCTTCGAGGGCAAGTTGTCGGATGCGAAGGGGACACTGGGGAAGTCCGCAACGCGGGCCTCCGTCCTTGCGAAGTACCGACCCAATGGTCAGCGGGTGTGGGCTCGGAGCGTGCCCGCGCAAGTGAGGGCGCTCGCGACGAACCGAGCGCGGCACGTGCTTGTCACCGGCACCTTCGAAGGAAGCATCGACCTGGGCGGGGGCCCGCTCACCGTTGGTGAATTCCTGGCGGGCGTGTTCCTGGCCGCGTTCGACGCGAGTGGTCGCCACGTCTGGTCTCTCGCCTATCCGCTGGAGTTCTTCAGCTTCTTCGGCGCGCGAAAGATGCTCACGGACAGCCATGGCAACATCGCGATCACCGGTGTGCTGCGAGGCGCCATCTACTTCGGCACCGGGTACGTTGTTGCGGACAGCGCGCCCGTCCTCCTCCGGTTCTCGCCAACGGGCAGCTACCAGTGGAGCTACGTCGAATCGCCGTACTTCGGTGAGTCAGGCGGCGTCGCCACGGACGAGGACGACAACCTCTACATGGCCGGAACCATCATCACGGACCTGTATCCGCCGCTGGATGTGATTCCATTCGTGAACAAGTTCTCCCCGGAGGGGACGCGGCTGTGGCAGCGGCAGTTGGACACCACCCTTGGCTACGCACAGAGCGTGGGAGTGCACGGAAATCGCGTGGTCCTCACCGGCACCTTCATGTCGCCGCTCTCCTTCGGTGGTCAGACGTTCTTCCCCCAGCACTCGCAGGATGGCTTCGTCGTCGCGATCACCCGTGCGAACGAGGAGCGCTGGGCGAAGCAACTCGGTTGCGAGGTGCTGGATATTTCGTTGGACCACCGCGACGACCTGGTGATTGTTGGGAGGTATGAGGACGGAGATGACCTCGGCCTCGGGCCGCTCTGCGGCGTGCCTGGAAGTGATACCAACCTCTTCGCCGCGAAGTACGACCGGGTCGACGGACATCCCCGCTGGACGAGGGGCTTTCCCATGGCCCACCCGCCGGATGTGTCGACCGCCATTGACCGTTATCGCGTGTCGGTGGACGAAGCGGGGGCGTCGGTGTTTCTGGGAGGCCTCATCGCCCCCCTCGACGTTGGGCCCAAGACGCTCGTGCCCTCTGGCGTCCGCGACCTGTTCCTGCTGGGGCTGAAGCCCTGACGGAGCCTGCCCCGCCCTGGCTTGTTGTGACACCGGGTGTGGGAAGGGCTGCCCGACGCGCTCCGGGCTGACCTGCCCCCGTTCCTCCAGGGCCGCGTGCCCGCCGCGGAACACCGACCCTCCAGGAGGGAAGGCCCGCTCGCCGGGCGTCTTGGAGCCGTGCAGCTCCAGCGCCACCATTCCGGGGACCTCACGCACTGGAAGGTGATGGTGTCTCCTCCTCCCTTGCCTGCATCCATGGGGTTTGCGCCCACCAATGCGGTGGCCAGACCCGGGAGAGGATGCGTGAACGAGCAGGAGAAGCAGCGGCGGCTTTTGACATACGCGAAGCGGATCGCCCCCTCGGCCGAGACAATCGAGTCGCTCGCGACGGAAAGCAGCGCCCCGCTCGAGCCAGGTGCCGAGGCCCTGGAACATGCCATCAAGGCGGCCCACGCGGTGACCCGAGGTCTCGAGTCCACCCTACGGCCAGAGGAGCTGTGGGCGCTCGAGGCCATCGTCCTGCCTCGGAACAGACCGGTCATCGACATCATCAACGGCAGCTACCTGCGCCCCGGGGCCCCCTGGAGCGCCCTGGATGACGCGAACTTCCGCAAGCCCATCGAGGCGGCCATTCCCGCCATCGGACGCGTGGAGGTTTCCGAGCACCCAACGCTGCCGTACGTTGGAACGGGTTTCGTGGTCGGGCGCGGGCTGCTGATGACCAATCGCCACGTTGCCGAGCTGTTCACGCTGGGGCTGGGGATGCGGGGACTGCGGTTCCAGCCGGGGCTCGACAACGTGCAGGTAGACTTCAAGCGGGAGCGCGGCTCGAGCGCGTCCGCGCCCTTCCGCGTGCGGCGTGTCCTGATGATTCATCCCTACTGGGACATGGCGCTGATGGAGGTAGAGGGGGTTGATGGACTGCGGCCCCTCACCCTGGATTCGCGCCACGTGGACGAGGTGCGCGAGCAGGACGTCGTCGTCATCGGGTATCCCGCGCAGGACCCGCGCAACGATGCCGCGCTCCAGCACCGCATCTTCCGGGGCGTCTACCAGGTCAAGCGCCTGCAGCCGGGTAAGATCATGGGCGCACGGCGCACCTCGAGCTTCGGCCGGATGGTGGAGGCGCTCGCGCACGACAGCTCGACGCTCGGAGGCAACTCTGGCTCGGCCATCTTGGATGCGCGCTCGGGCAAGGTGCTCGGGCTCCACTTCGGGGGCCGGTACCTCGAAGCGAACTACGCGGTGTCCGCCCATGACCTCAGCCGGGACTCCCGCGTGGTCGATGCCGGGGTGCTCTTCACGAAGACGAACGTCGGAGGACAGCTCCCATGGGCGAACGCGTGGAAGGACAACGAGGGCCCCCCGGCGATGCCGCCTTCGCCTCTTCCGCCGTCTCCCGTCCTCTTCGTCCCGGCGCCGAGCGGCGAGTCCCTGGCGCTCACCATTCCGCTCCACATCACCCTCCGCCTGGGGGTTCCCGCCCTGGCGGGGAATGGCCAGACCGCGCTCGTCCCCGGGCCGGCAGTGCCCCCGCCAGTGCCAAGCCAACTCTGGGGAGGCGTGGGGGCTGGGGCACCGGGCCTGACACAGGTCGACGTCGCGGCGGCTGTCGCGGAAGCCCAGCGGACGCGGGACCTCCCCTATTACGACGCCGAGGCGGACGCGCTGGACCGGGAGCGCTACTACGCAGGTGTGCAGCCGGACTCCGACCAGGACGCGTTCTATGACGGCCTGCACGGCCTCCTCGAGCGGACGCATACGGTCCGCCCATCTTACGATCCGAGCCGCTGGCTCTATCCATGGGTGGACCGCCAGAAGGACCTCCTCCTCCGCTCGCTGTACTCGGCGGCGGGCCACTCCTTCACGCTCCAGGAGATCCTTCAGAAGGACCTGGAGGTGGAGAGGGAGCGTGCGCTACGGCTCCTGGAGCGGCCACTGACAGAGAGTCTCGACGAGGGCTTCCTGGAGCAGCTTGAGTCCGCCCTGCCGTACAACTGCGAGCACGTCGTGCCCCAGTCCTGGTTCAAGGCCAGGGAGCCGATGCGCGGAGACCTGCACCACCTGTTCGCCTGCGAGATGCGCTGCAACAGCTTCCGCAGCAACAATGCCTACTTCGAGTTCCCCAGCACCGAGGCCTTCCAAGAAGACTGCGGGCGGGCCGAGCAGAACCGGTTCGAGCCGGGCGCCGGGAAGGGAGCCGCCGCGCGCGCCACGCTCTACTTCCTCGTCCGCTATCCCAACGCCATCAACAGCCCGGCGGAGCTCGCCGAGGAGCGGCTGGAGACGCTGCTGCGCTGGCACCAGCAAGAACTCCCCTCCGAGTGGGAGCTGCATCGGAACCAGGCCATCTTCTCCATCCAGAAGAACCGCAACCCCTTCATCGACTTCCCGGAGTGGGCGGCGCGGGTACGCTTCGCCCGCGGACTGGGGCGCTGATCTGGCCCGGCCCCTTCCGCGCGCAGCAGGCGGGGAAGGGCCTCAGCATCGCACATTGAACAGAGTGGCCCGCTCGTCAGGACACCGCAGGTAGGCATCACATCTGGAATGTGTGGGCGCTGCGTTGCGAATTTTCGCGGGCTTCTTGCGATGCGCGCATCCTTGGGGTCGACCTCGGCCACGACAGGCCGTGTCCCATGCGAATCGCGCCCCGGGTGCTGGCGGGCAGCACCCGGGCGGCGGCGCCGATCCGCACGCCCGAGTCGATGGCGGAGCGCTTTGTGGAGGCCGAGCCGGAGCACCTCGCCGGCAGGAGCTCCAGAGCCGCTCTTTTCAGCTCTTCTGCTGGCGCACGCCCCAGCAGTCGAGGACGTACGAGAAGACCAACGGCGCCACGATCGTCGCATCGGACTCGATCACGAAGCGAGGCGTGTCGACGTCGACCTTGTGCCAGGTGATCTTCTCGTTGGGCGGTGCGCCGCTGTAAGAGCCGAACGAGGGCGTGCTGTCGGAGATCTGGCAGAAGTAGGACCAGTAGGGGACCTCCTCCTCCAAATCGAGGCGCAGCATCGGCACGACGCAAATCGGGAAGTCGCCAGCGATCCCCCCGCCGATCTGGAAGAAGCCGACCTTCGCGGACGAGGAGGTCTCCCGGTACCAGTCCGCGAGGGCCGCCATGTACTCGGCGCCGCCGCGGATTGGACTCCAGGTTTCCAGCTCCTTGCGCATCACGCTGGCGACGAACACGTTGCCCAGCGTGGAGTCCTCCCATCCCGGTACGAAGATCGGAAGGCGCTTCTCCGCAGCCGCCAGGAGCCACGAATGACGGGGATCCACCTGGTACGAGCCGGCCAGCGCGCCGGAGAGGAGCAGCTCGTAGAGGTACTCATGGGGAAAGTGGCGGCGCCCGTCCCGCTCCGCCCTCTGCCAGAGCTCGAGGAGGGGGCGTTCCACCTTGCGCATCGCCTCCTCTTCCGGGATGCAGGTATCTGCCACGCGATTGAGCCCCTTGTCGCGCAACTCGGCCTCCTGCTCCGCCGTGAGGCTGCGGGGATCGGGCACCCGCACGTAGTGCTCCTGGGCCACCAGGTTGAAGACGTCCTCCTCCAGATTCGCACCCGTGGTCGTGATCGCGTGGACCTTGTCGCGGCGGATCATCTCGGCGAGCGAGATCCCCAGCTCCGCCGTGCTCATGGCACCGGCGAGCGTCACCATCATCTTGCCACCGTCATCGGCGTGCGCCGCCCAGGCGTCCGCTGCATCCACGAGGGTCCGGGCGTTGAAGTGCCGGAAGTGGTGCCGCAGCACGCATCGAACGGAAATGGTCATGTCATGTCCTCGAATGGAGAAGACGTCCGCATCGCCCCCGGGGGGACGGCACGGACGAACGAAGTGAAGGGAACGCCGCGCCTTGCAGCACGAGCGAGCCCGCCAGCTTTTCCGAACATTCGGATGGAGCACCGGCAGCGGAGGCGACAATCACGCGCCACACCGTCTGGAACCGGCAGGATTTCGCGTATCAAACGAACACCCATGGTGCAAGCCTCCCCTGCGGCCCCTGCCAGGTTGCGGTGTGATGCAGGGGCTCCTCGCTTGAAAAAGCCGAGAAATGCGAAGCTGAAGCGGCGTCGGCACGACGCCTGCCCTTCGCCGAGTCACCTCTCTGACCGGGAGCACAGACGAGCCGCGGCGCTTGAGGACCACGGAATCGGCTCTCCGAATCCCTTTGATGCGGCGCGGTACGTCGCCTGGCTCTCGCACCAAGCCCCCCCTCATGTCGGAGGGACTCGCGTTCGCGCTTCGCGACGATGTGTTCGCCGGTCAACTCGGGGTGAGCGCGAGGCCGGACGTAAGCGGATACGCGCGCCCTCTACGACCTCGTGCCATCGCAGCGGGGGCGTGGCCTCAGTGCACAGTTATTTCACGAGGCCTGGAGGTTTCACGCCCCCAGGGAGTCCGGCACGACAGGGCACGGTGAACGCTTACGTGGACTGGACAGAGCTGCGGAGGAGGACGTCCGATGTTGACGTGTTCGCCTGCGTGAGATGTGGAGGCAGGCTTAAGGATCTTGGCGTACGTGAAGGGGGCCCCCGGGGAGCGGGCGATTCTGGAGCACCGGGGCTTGCCCACGGCCTGTGCGAGGTTGGCCCCGGCACGAGGGCCACCCCAGGTCGCGTGGTGTTGAGGCGCAAGACAGCCAACAGGCCCAGGCCCCTGCCACGCACCTCATGGGAGCGCGGCTTGGGCAGGCGTGTACCCCAAGGGGGGTTCAAGCGGTCTGCCCACCGGCCGGGAGCATCGCTCGGGCGGCCCCGTCAGCGGCCCTCCTCGGCCCCTCCGCTCCAGCCCTCACCCTCAACAGCGCCTCTATCCCGCCGATACGTCTGAACCGAGGTGCGAGAAGGCCCGCCCGAGGGCAACAGTAGGCTCTGCGGTATAGACCGGTACGCCCGCCGCCTCTTCGGCGGTCTCCTTCAGTAGAAAGCACGGCCATGAAACCGCCCTCTCAGCTCCGCTGCACCTGCGGAAAGGTCCACCTCCAGGTGGAGGGAGCACCCATCGTCAGCGTCGAATGCTGTTGCAACAGTTGCCGTATGGCTGGCGCCAGGCTGGAAACCCTCCCCTCGGCCCCCCGAATCCTGGAGCCCCATGGCGCCACGCGTTTCGTGCTCTACCGCAAGGACCGCGTCCACTTCCAGGAAGGCACCAGCCACCTCCAGGAGCTTCGCCTCACGCCCGAGGCGAAGACCCGCCGGGTCGTCGCCACCTGCTGCAACACGCCGGTCTTCCTCGAGTTCGAGAACGGCCACTGGCTCAGCCTCTACGGCGGCCTCTGGCCCGAGGGAACCCTGCCCCGGCTCGAGATGCGAACCATGGCCAGCGACCTCCCGCCCGGCGTGGTGCTTCCCGAGGATGTCCCGAATGGGAAGACTCAACCGTTCCCATTCTTCGTCAAGCTCCTCGGTGCGTGGATCATGATGGGATTCCGCAGCCCGAAGCTCACCTTCATCCACGGAACGCTCCACTTCTGACGCGAACGGCGTGCTTGAGACTGAGGGCACAGCCTCGTGCCGCTCCGCGAGTCCAGAGAGCCCCGGCCGCGGTCCTCCTGATTCTCCGCGAGGGCCCTCTGCTGAGGAACACCGGCTCCCGATCCATCTCCAGGGCATCGCGCCGGTACTGGGCCACCGGCTGCCATGACGTTGCTGCACTGCTCGATGGCGGCCACATTAAAAACATCGAGTCCGCTGCGATTTTCACGAAGGGAATCTTCACGGGTTCACTCCGTTGGATGAACCAGCGGCATGGCAACAGCCGTGCGCTTCGGATTGAGCATGTTCGTTCACTGGGATTCGCGGAACGAAGTGCATGCCGAGCTTGAGCACTGACGCGTCAGCCATAGAAACCGACACGTCATGAACGCGGCGCGGCCCACGGACTTCACACGAGCTGACTGCGCCGCCGCGCGCTCGACGAGCTACGCGAACGGGTGGGGACGGAGGGACTTCCCGGTCGTGACCACGGCGAGCCGGGGAGCCCCCATCAATCAGGCGCAAGAAGCGGGCTGCCTTCATGCAGGCGCTCTTCTATCCGTAACAGGGCGATGGGGAGCACACCCCATCACCACAGATGGAGAGCACCCCATGTCGACGCGAATCATCGATTCCTTGGCGAAGTACCACCTGCTCGGCCAGACGGGCCTTCGGGTGAGCCCGCTGGCATTGGGCACCATGAACTTCGGTACCGACTGGGGCTGGGGCATCACCAGTGAGGACGCACACCGCTTGCTGACACGCTATCTGGAAGCGGGCGGTAACTTCATTGATACAGCGGATGCGTACACCTCCGGCTCCAGCGAGCGGATCATCGGCGACTACTTCGCGAAGCATGGCGGGAGGGAACGGGCGGTCATCGCCACCAAGTTCTCCGCCAACCTGTCTCCGGGGGATCCGAATGCGGGCGGAAACAGCCGCAAGCACATCTACGCCGCCCTCGAAGGCTCGCTGCGCCGCCTCAAGATGAGCTACGTGGACGTGTACTGGCTGCACGTATGGGACGGCCTGACACCCGTGGAGGAAGTGATGGGGACGCTGACCGGCCTCGTGCGCGAGGGCAAGGTGCGCTACATCGGCTTCTCCGACGTGCCTGCCTGGTACTTCGCGCGCGCACAGACATTGGCGGAGCGCAACCACTGGGAAAAGGTCGCCGCGCTGCAACTGGAGTACTCGCTCGCTGAACGCAATGTCGAGCGCGAGCACCTCCCCGCCGCGCTGGCCATGGGGGCCGCCCTCACTCCGTGGAGCCCCCTGGCCGGGGGCCTCCTCACCGGGAGGTACACCCGCGACGGAAACCAGCCGAAGGGTGACGGGCGCGCCCATGCACTGCTCGCCAGCGGAAACCCCGTGGCGGACAAGTTCCTGCAAGAGCGCCCCTGGGCCATTGTCGAGGAGCTCGTCGCTGTGGCGAAAGAGGTGGAGCGCTCGCCCGCCCAGGTGGCGCTCAACTGGGTGGCGACGCGTCCGGCCGTCGTGTCCACCATCATCGGCGCGAGCAGGCTGGAGCAGTTGGAGGACAACCTCCATGCGCTGGACTTCAAGCTACCGCACGAACTCTCCGCGAGACTGGACGCCGCGAGTCGCCCCGAGCTCTTCAATCCGTACGTGTTCTTCGAAAACCCCTTCTTCACGAAGGGAATGCTCGCGGGCAATACCACGGTGAGCGCGGAGCCGAGCGGGTTCCGGGGACCGCTCCAGCCCCGGTAGACCATGCAACGGTTTGAGGCAACCCATAGCTGTTTGGGCTGCCAATCCCTTTGCATTGAAAAAGTGTGGGCGTCGCCAGCGCGGCGCCCGGCTCACGAGGTCCCCTTGAACATGCGAACGACCCTATCGATTGTCGCAATGGCAGTGCTGACAACGCTTTCGCACGCGAGTTTCGCCGCTGCGCCCAACGAGGTCCGTGTGTGTACAGCGCAAGGCGCCCCGCCGCACGGACTCCCGATCTGCGTGTGGTCGCTCCCGGCGACGAGCGGAGAGGTGCTGCACGATACGGCGGGCAGTGCCAGCGCTTCGGAGGTCCGCCGGGCAATCTCGGTGAGGCGCAAGCCGAAGCTCTCGCCTCACGCCGTGACCGATGCGGAAGGCGCGCTCGCGGCCAACGCCGTGCGGCACTCGACGATCGAGTTCAGCGGTGTGCTCGGCAACGCTCTACCACGCTACGCGCCAGTGACGGTGATGAGCGGCAAGTTCGAGAGCGGCTTCGACGGAATTCACATGGCGATCCACGTGCACGACAGCGGAGGCATCACGTTCGTGTATGAGTTCCCAACGGCTGCGGCCTGTTCCACGACAGCGAGCACGGTTGGTGCACACTGACATAAGTGGCTCCCGCGGCGGTCCAACTGCTGCGTCCGGTCGCCTCGCCTGTCCGTGGAAGGACAGGCATGTGCGACCGTGGGCGGCTCAGACGTCGCCGCTATAGGTGCCCACGAGTTGGATGTGGCCCTTCCCCATCTCCGAGCATGTCGCGTTGACGCTGACGCTCCAGGCTGGAACCTCGGAATGCTACGTGATGGTGCCCGACCAGTCAGCGGCCAGGAAGGAGCGGATGAAGGAGAGGACACCGCGAGTAGACTGGGCCGATTTGCTCAGGAGGACGTTCGACTTCGACGTGTTCGGCTGCGTGAGGTGTGGAGGCAGGCTTAAGGGTCTTGGCGTACGTGAAGGGGGCCCCCGGGGTGCGGGCGATTCTGGAGCACCTGGGTTTGCCCACGGCATCTACGAGGTTGGCCCCGGCACGAGGGCCACCCCAGCCGCGTGGTGTGGCGGTTCAAGACAGCAACAGGTCCAGAACCCTGCCACGCACCTGATGGGAGCGCGGCCTGGACAGGCGTGCACAAAAAGGGGGCTCAAGCGGCCTGTCCACCGGTCGGGAGCATCGCTCGGGCGGCCCCGTCAGCGGCCCTCCTCGGCCCCTCCGCTCCAGCCCTCACCCTCAAAAAGGGAAATTCACCACAATTATTTACAGCACAGAGGGAGCAATGTTCTCGTGAGCATACCCGTGACCCATACCCGTCCGGGCATGAGGAGCTCCCATGCGCGGTTTCTTGCAATCCATCACATTGGTTGCTGTCTTCCTTGTAGGCCTGTTCACGAGCCGCCCCGCCGCCGCACATGGTTCGCTCCGCGAGCGGATCGACACCTTCGTCCGCGCGGAGCAGAAACGACAGAATGTGCCCGGCCTCGCCGTGGGCGTCGTGAGCCACGGAAGGGTCGTGCTGGCAAAGGGGTATGGCTTTGCCAATCTGGAGCATCGGGTTCCTGTCAGCAAGGACACCCTCTTCCAATCTGGCTCCCTGGGCAAACAATTCACCGCAATGGCGGTGATGCACCAGGTGGAGGCAGGCAGGATTTCGCTCTCCGACAGCATCACGAAGTTCTTCCCCGACGCGCCCACCAAGTGGCACCCCATCACAGTGCGCCACCTGCTGACGCACACCTCCGGCATCCAGGACCTCGAGGGACTGCTCGACGTGCGCAAGGACTACACGGACGAGGAATTCGCGCACTTCATCTACGAGTTGCCCTTGGAGTTTCCCGCCGGTCTGCGGTGGAACTACAGCAACTCCGGCTACGTCCTCCTGGGCATCATCGTGAACCGCGTCGCGGGCACCGACTACACCAACGTCCTCGGTGAGCACGTCTTCCGGCCCGCCGGAATGAAGACGGCGCGCGGAATCAGCGAGGCGGACATCATTCCCAACCGCTCGGCCGGCTACCGCGTGGTCCGCGGCGAGGTGAAGAACCAGGAGTGGGTTTCGCCTTCCCTCAACACCACCGGGGACGGTGCGCTCTATTTCTCCGTGAAGGACTTGCTGGCCTGGGATGCCGCCGTGGCGCAGCGCTCCATCCTGAGCCCGGAGAGCTGGCAGGAAATCCTGTCCCCCGTGAAGCTCAACAGCGGAGCCACCCAGCCCTATGGCTTTGGATGGGAAATCCTCGAGCGCAATGGCAAGCCCCTGCACCAGCATACCGGTGGGTGGCAGGGCTTCCGGACCGCCTACTCCCGCTTCATCGGGGACTCTCTCTCCATCGTCGTGCTGGCCAACTCGAGTGGGTCAAACCCCATGACCTTCGTGGAAGGCATTGCTGCCATCGTCAACCCCGCGCTCGCCGTGCCCCCGTTGACCCCCATCCCGGACCTCGAGCCGCAGGTCACCGCCCGGCTCACCACGCTGCTCGAGCAGGCACGGGCCGGGACGATGGAGCCAGTCGAGTTCGCGTACGCCCCCTGGTGGTTCTGGGGCCAAGCCGTGCCGTTCTATCAGCAACTGCTGCAAAGCCTGGCGCCGGCGGGGCCGCTCGTCCTGGTCAAGCGGGAAGTGGTG
The DNA here is from genome assembly GCF_006518205.1 of Myxococcus sp. CA005. NCBI lineage: Bacteria > Pseudomonadati > Myxococcota > Myxococcia > Myxococcales > Myxococcaceae > Myxococcus > Myxococcus sp. CA005. The sequence continues at coordinate 40,198 of NZ_SRLV01000069.1, forward strand.
GGTGACGACCGCCTCTACACGTACCTGGTGCAGTTCGGGCCCAAGACCCTCCGCTACAGAGTGTCGCTCATCCCGGATGGCCGGGTGTCCGCCTTCCGCCTGAACGAGCACATCCCCTAAGGCCTCGGACTACGACCTCGGACTGTACGACGACGACTCCCTTGACGCCGTCGCCCTGGCCCACCTCCGCCGCCTCGCCGTGGAGCTCGCTGCCTCCGCGAGGATACCCACCTTGCGGATGGCCCGGGTGGGAGTGAGCGACAGCACCCACAGGACGGCGGCCTCGACCTGAGCACCGACGCTGGGGTACTGGCGATTGGCCGAGATGTGCAGCTTCAACTCCCTCCAGACGTGGTCCATGGCGTTGAGCTCGGGACGCTGCTTGGGCAACCAGAGCAGGCGGATGTCCAGCTGCGCAGCAAGGGCCTGCGACCGCTGGACGGTGTGAAAGCTGGCCTGGTCCAGCAGTAGCAGCACCGGTCGGCCCGTATTCGCTGCACGAACCCCGTCTGGCGTCGCTGAGCCGGCGCGCGCAAGGTGGCGCGCATGGCAGACGCGGAGCCGTGGAAGAAGCGAGTCAGGCCCTGCCACGCACCTGATATGTCAGAGTTGGCTGGTCACGATGGCGATGCGACACACGTTGCACCTGAACTGAGGGGATGGCGGATGCCCGCCCAGCGTCATGAGTCCGAAGTCGGGAACCACCGGCTTCTCCTTCCCGCACTCCGGGCACTTGAGCAGCACCTTCGTCCAGTCGGTCCTTTCGGCGCTGTCGTTGTTGTCGGCCATGGCTGTGTTCCCCCGTGCTCGTGGGCGCTCCAGCCCACGGCCACATTCTACCGGAGCCTTCCGTGACGTGCCTGCGCGACGCGGACATCCGCCAGCCCCTGGCCCAACTCGCCGCGGGCACGTAGCCCGGCGCCCGGGTGCTCCACGAGGTGGGGCTGAAGTGCGGGCTGGTGCGGGTGGACGTGGCCACCATCGGCTCCGGGTGCCTCCACGCCTGGGAGGTCAAGGCGGACGCGGACACGCTGCGCCGCCTGCTGGTCCAGGAGTTGTCCTACAGCGCGGTGTTCGACCGCTGCACCCTCGTCGCAGGTGAGCGACACCTGGAGCGCGGCCGCGCGCTGGTGCCGTCCTGGTGGGGCGTGGTGCTGGCCCGCGCCGAGGGCGGCGGTGTCGTCCTCGAGGAGGTGCGCCCGGCGCGGGACAACCCGAGCCCGAGCCCGAGCCCAGGCGCTACCGCGCGCCTGCTGTGGCGCCCAGAGATGCTGGCTCTGCTGGAGTCCGCTGGCGCGGCGCGAGGCGTCCGCTCCGCCAGCAAGTGGCGCCTCCTGCCCCGTCTGCTTGAGGTGCTGCCCCCGGCGGAGCTGCGCGCCCGGGTGCGTCAGGTTGTGTCCCCGCGCCGAGATGCGCCTCGTGCTGCCGTACCCGCTCAGCGCCAACGATGACTGGCGCCCGGCCAAGGGCCGCGGGCTGGTGCCGTCCGACAAGGCCATGGCGTACAAGGCCCGCGTCGCGCAGGTGGCAGCACTGGCCCGCATCCAGCCCCTGCACGGGCCCGTCCGTCTCGTGCTGACGGGGTTCCGCCCGCGGAGGAGGCAGCCGCCCACGCCGCAGCCCGGGCGGAGAGAGCGCGCAAGGCACGGGAGACGCGGAACCGGAACCGGGCAGAGAAGAAGCTGGCCCAGGCGCTGGAGCGTCGCCGGCTCCCCCTCGCTGCGCGGGCCACCTCTGCCAGTTATCGCAGCACCAACCCGAGGAAGACGTGATGCGCTACTACCTGGACACCGAATTCAACGGCTTCGGCGGCGAGCTGATGTCCCTCGCCCTCGTGCCATCCCACCCCGCTCGTCCGCCGCCCCGAAGCCGCCCGACACCAGCGACAGGCACAGCCCGTTGCGCGTGGGGAAGGCGGAGTCCACGTACTTCGCCCCCCCTGGCCCTCGGGAGCGATGACCGCGTGCGGGAGCGTGCCGGCGGCCGTTCCGTCACTGACGTAGAGCGTGATGCCACCCCACGGCAGGGAGACGACGAAGTACAGCCGCTCCTTCCACACCGTGAGCTGGGAGGGGTCTGTGCCCCCAGGGCCCCGGGATGATGTCGCGCACGAGGGTGGTGCCCTGGGGCGTACCATCCGTGCGCCACAGCTCCTGGCCCACGCCCGTCCCGGTGGCCGAGAAGTAGACGGAGCCCCCCATGCGGGTGAACTGGTCCGAGAGGGAGAGCTGGCGTGCCAGGGACGTGACGTTGAGGTCCGTCACGAGCGTCACCGGGCCGGTGGCGGGCGCCAATTCCGCGGACTGTGTGCGGAGAGGGGCGGAGTCAGATGGAGCGGCGTCACAGCCGTGGAGCGTGAGCAGGGTGAGCGGGGCCAGGAATGACAATCGAGCGGACAAGGGCGGGCTTCCTCCGGACTTCCGGCGTCAGGGAATGACGCCGATAAAGGCCCATCTGGCCGGCCGGAGCATCATGGTTGGATCATGATTGGAGCATTTCCTGATGCTCCGGGGTCTCCCTCGCGACCCAGGCTGCTCAGGCGGAGAGCACCGCGCTGCGCAGCAGGTCCACGAGTGTGGCGAGCGCCGGGGCGAGTGGGCTGTGACGCTTGTGCACCGCGCTCCACTGTCGCCAGTAGCCCTTGCGACCGAGGCCGCGGGTGACGAGCCCCCCTTGTGCCAGGTGCGGCCCGAGTGACCAGCGCGCGATGAGGGACACCCCGTGCCCGCTCCGCACCAGCTCCACCATGGCCTCGGTGAGTGGAAGCGTGCGGACGCGCAGTGCATCGGGCCTCCGTGGCAGGAGCTCTCGGCGGAAGCGCTCCTCGTCCTCCGCGGGGAGCGGGTAGAAGTAGACGGCCTGCTCTGTCAGGTCCGGTCCGCTGACGTAGGGGCGCGCGGCCAGCGGGTGGCCCGCGGGCAGCACGGCCACGAGCTCATCGCGGAAGAGGGGCGTGGAGACGAGCCCGGGAGTGCTCACGGGGTAGCAACAGAGGGCCACGTCCAGCCGGTCTTCGAGCAGGGCCGCTTCCGCCGAGCGCGTGGCTTCCACGTCCAGCCGCAGGTCCACCTCTGGGTGCGCTGTGGACAGCCCCGTCAGCAACCGCGGCAGCCACTGGTAGCAGGTGTAGCACTGGGCGGCGAGGCGCAAGGGACGTGGCGGCGTGGGCGTCAGCGCGGCGCGCAGCAGGGCCTGTTCCCGTGCGAGCCTCGGCAGCACCTCGGCGGCGAGCGCCGCCAGCCGTTGGCCCGCGGGCGTGATGACCATGCGCTTGCGCACGCGCTCGAAGAGGGTGACTCCGAGCCGCGTTTCGAGCCCTGAAAGCTGGTGGCTGATCGCCGACTGGCTCAGGTACAGCCGCCGCGCCGCGCGCGTCACGCTGCCCTCCTCGACGATGGCCTGGATGAGGCGGAGGTCTCGCGCCTCGAGGGTGCTCTCCTGGGACATGTCATGAGGCTACTGCATGAACTTGGATGCCATCAATGCGTTGGACGCAACAACCCCTCGGAAGGCACATGTCTGACTCAATCCGGAGGCCCGCCCGAGGTGGGTACTCCTTCAACCGAGGAACAATGATGATGCGTCCGTCCGTGTTGGCATTCGTGGTGGTCTCCGGCCTGCTGGCGGCTTGTGGTACCGGTGCTGGCCCCGTGGATGAGGGCAGCACTCTTGACTCGCAATCTCAGACGCTCCCGGCCAATGAGGTTCGTACCTGGTACTACACGAGCTCGGCGTTCGACCCCGCGGAGATGGTGGGTGAGCGGACCCTGTACTGCGACGGCTCGAACGATGACTGGGGTGTCACGACCCGGTATTACAAGCACATCATGATGTCGTGTGATAACGGGGTCTACCAGCAGTTCAAGTGCTACGATTGCACCAAGTTCCCGTGCAAGGTGGTTCCCTGTCCATATCAAAACTGAGCAGGGATTGAGCTGAGCAAGGGCCGGGGCGGAAGTCGCTCCCCGCGGAGACGAAGGGCCCGGAGCCTTGCGATTCCGGGCCCTTCTCATTGGCGAGGAGTACGGGACTTGAACCCGTGGGCAGGACGATAGGAAACCCCAAGCAGGACGTGCTGTTACCCCCTATCGCCTTGATTTCCCTCGGGTTCATCCTCCCGCCCCGTCCCATGTCGTTCCCCGGTGTGCCACCTCGAACCACGCTGGAGGGGCACACTGGGGACACATGGAGACTTCGGCACCGACTCACCGCCCCCCTGATGGTCAGGCTTCTTCGTCGGGGAGGAGTGTCCGTAGAAGCTCGTCGTCGGGTCCGAGCGGGCGCCAGCCAGCCGGGGGAGGGTTGGCGCGAAGCGCCTCCCTGGCTAGCCGCACCCTCTCCCTGTGGGTGTCTGGGACGATACCGGACCAAAGGCCAAGTGCTTTGGCGACCTTGAAGCGGTTGTCGTCATCCAACACGGCAGGCCAACCATCAGGGAGGCTGCCCCACAGCTCGCGCACGAGTTGTCCACGAACCAAGCGGGTCACTTGCTTGCTTCGCACCGCCTCGATCACCAGACCATCGTACACCTGGACTCCGGCAACGTCGTCCGGCCCAAGCTCCTCGGCCAGTGCCACCAGCGATGCGGTGGGACGGGACTCGGCAAAAGCCGTAAGGGAGTCGTAGCCCCGTTCTCGGACGCGCTCATACAAGCGGGACTTCCAGTTTCCCCGCCATGAATGTCCATCGGTCATCGGCTCCTCCCTTTGGTGGATCGAAGACCCGCGCTTCTTGAAGGTCGTCTCCACACCAGGGCCCCAGCCCGCACCCAATCCAAGCCGAACCCCTGGAGATGCACATCACCTCCACAAACCCACACGAGTCAACCTCGACCCAGTCAGCCCTGACGCGTCACCAAGGCAATGGCAGAGGTGTGCCCCGAATCCTCGCAACAAAACCAGACTCCTTCTGATATACGCCGCCCCGAAATCCTCACAAGAAGTGGAGAAATCATGTCACGAGACCTTTCGAGGTTGGCGTTGTCCGCACTATTCATCCCGAGTTTGCTGCTCATCGCCTGTGGAGAGGAGAACCTGGCGCCGGGGCTCAACCTGGACCCGGAAATGGCCCGAGTACCAGCGGGGGCCCCGATTCGCGAGGGCTACATCTGGAGCAACATGCGGGAGAAGTTCGTCCCGGTCACGTATGCCGAGGTGGACGGTCTGGCCATCCAAGAGGGCGACATGGTCCTGGGGACGGTGCAGCAGATGGAGGCGCGCGTGCGCGAGGTGAAGGCCCTGGGGCTGGATGCCTCGGGCCCCCGAGCCCAGGGCCTCGCCAAGACCGACCTGAACTCGCGCTGGCCCAACGCCGTGGTTCCGTACACCATCGACTCGGGCGTTGCGAACCAGAATCGAATCCAGGACGCCATCAATCACTGGCATGACCGGACCCACATCTCGTTCGTGCTCCGCACGGCGAACAACGCGGCGCAATATCCTGACTACGTTCGCATCCAGTCGGGCACCGGATGCTCCGCCCACTATGGCCGTCTGGGTGGGCAACAAGGGGTGTGGCTGGATGGCAGTTGCAGCACGGGCACCATCATCCACGAGCTGGGACACAGCCTGGGACTCAACCACGAGCACAACCGCCAGGACCGCGACACCTACGTCATCATCCGGTGGGAGAACATGGTGGCGGGCGCGGCGTCCCAGTTCCAGCAGAACAACAACGAGGACGACGACTTCTTTGGCTATGACTTCGGCTCCATCATGCACTACGGCCCGATGCAGGGCTCGAAGAACGGGCGGCCGACCATCGAGGGCCGGGGTGGACAGACCATCGGGCAGCGCAACGCGCTGAGCACGCTCGACGTCGTGACGGTGACGCGGCTCTATTCGAGGACCATCACGCTTCGTGCTTCAAACGGCGACTACCTGGTGGCCGAGGGCGGCGGTGGCGCCATGGTGGACGCCAATCGCGTCGCAGTGGGGCCTTGGGAGCGGTTCCAGTTGGTGGACCTGGACGGCAATGACCTGGTGACGGGCGACCTTGTCCAACTCCAGACCATCAACGGCAACTTCGTCCAGGCGACGAACGGTGGTGGCTCGACGCTGAACGCCTGGGAGATGGCTCCCGGCAACTGGGAGACCTTCCGCATTTGGAAGATGGCCGGCACGGGTCTCTCCACCATCGCCACCGGCGACGGCGTGGTCCTGGGCACACTCACTCCGGGCTATCCCAAGTACTGGCAGGCGGTGAACGGCGGCGGCGCTGGAGTGACCGTCAACACCGACACCATCAACCTGGGCCCCGCGAACATCTTCACCGTCGCGTTCCCGTGAGTGAAGCGTCCGTGCGATTCACGCACGGACCTTCGCCTTGAAACGACGCTGGGGATTCAGCCCCGCGACGCGGTGACTGAATCCCCAGGGGACTTCCTGCCGATGACCTCGCGGAACTACCGCGCGGACTCGATGACGTAGATGAGCGTCACCTTCGCCAAGGCACCAGGAAACCCCAAGCAGGACGCGCTGTTACCCGCTGGTGCCCCGGCTTCGCTCGGAGACGTCATCCCGTCCCGCCCCATGTAGCTCCCCGGTGTGCCACCTCGAACCACGCTGGAGGGGCACACTGGGGACACATGGCGGCATCGGCGCTGACTCACCAGCCGCCCTCGTGGTCAGGCTTCTTCGTCGGGGAGAAGCATCCGTAGAAGCTCGTCGTCGGGTCCGAGTGGTCTCCAGCCGGTAGGCGGTGGATTGGCGAGAAGCGCATTCCCTGCCCGGTCAACCCGCCCCCTGTGGGTTAGTGGGGTGTAGGCGAACCAGGACCCGAGACCCATCGCAGCTTCGACACGGGATGCCTCATCCAGCACGTCCGGCCAGCCATTCGGGAACCGCTCGGCCAACTCGCGCACGAGGACGTCACGAACCAAGCGCGTGACTTGCTTGCGCTGCTCCGCCTCGAACATCAGGCCACTTAGAATCTGTACGGCAGCAACGTCGTCGCCCAACTCGTCGGCCAGGACGTACAGCGGAACGGCAGGGCGCGCTTCAGCAAAAGCGGTCAGTGAGTCGTAGCCTCGCTCTCGGACCCGTTCGTACAGGCGTGCCTTGAAGTCGCCCCGCCAAGCTTCTCCGCCGCTCATCGCCCTCTCCCAGGGGTGAACTCCATAGGGATTCGATATGGTCTGCCCCCCGATTTTCGGACCAGTTGAAGCGTGAGAGAGTCCTCGCGGCCAGGAGGTAGGGCGGTCGTGAGAAAGAGCAGGTTTACCGAGGAGCAGATGGTCCGCATCCTGCGGGAGGCGGAGACGCCTGGGGCCAGCGTGGTGGAGGTGGCCCGGAAGCACGGCGTCGTCGAGCAGACGCTCTACCGGTGGCGGCAGAAGTTCGGCGGCATGGAGGCAGG